>DAIDBB010000241.1 GCA_027310325.1 bacterium
CCCCTTGTCCTTTTGACCCCCTCGACGCCAAGGAGCTTCAGGGGATATCCGTACTTCGGGACGATCTTTTCTTCGAGCCCGCCGATGCCGCCTATGAAGGTTATCCCGGTATCCGGGTATCTTCTCCTGAACTCATCCGCAAGGGCTATGGCCGGAAAAAGATGCCCCCCGGTCCCCCCGCCCGCCATAACGAGCTTCAATCCTTTTTTTACGTTTGCCGCCATCTTGCCGTCAGAAGCATGCTTCTAAGCCTCGTTCTCGCGTATGAATATATTGAGTATTATCCCCACCGCTATCATGTTTACCATTAGCGAAGTCCCGCCGTAGCTTATAAAAGGCAGCGGCAATCCCTTCGGCGGCAGGAGCCCCATGACGACCGCCATGTTCACGGCCGCCTGCAGAACCACCATGAAGGTGAGCCCCAGGGCAAGGTACGTGCCGTGAAGGTCCTTTGCCTTGAGCGCTATCTTTACTCCGCAGTAAAGAAACACTGTGTAGAAAAATATCACCGCCCCGACGCCGATGAGCCCCAGCTCCTCCCCTATGACCGAGAGTATGAAGTCCGTATGCGCCTCGGGGAGATAAAATAGCTTCTGCTTCCCCTCGCCGAGCCCAACCCCCCTTATGCCGCCGGAGCCGAAGGCGAGAAACGACTGGACCATCTGGAAGCCCTTGCCCTCCGGGTCCTTCCATGGGTCGACAAAGACCCTAATTCTATTCATCATATACGCGAACCTGTGTATGACTATGTAGATGAAAGGCAGGGCCGCGAGACCGAGTCCCGCGATGTATCTTATCCTTACGCCCGCCGTTACGTTCATGAGGACAACGATAAGGGCGAGAGAGACCGCGGTCCCTAGGTCCGGCTCCATGAGTATAAGGAGTATGACTATCCCCGGGAGCATTATGTTCGGCAGGAACCCTACCGAGAAGCTCTTTATCCTGTCCGCCTTCGCCGAAAGCGAGTAGGCGAGGAAGAATATCACCGAGAGCTTCGCGGGCTCGGAGGGCTGGAACGCGAGCGGCCCTATTCTAACCCACCTGTGCGCTCCCCCCGCTGTAAAGCCTATCCTCGGTACGTATATGCATATGAGAAATGCCGCGGCCAAAAGCAGTATCGGGTAGGTCATCTTGCGGTAGACCGTGTACGGCACCCTTGTGGAAACGATGAAGAAGACTACCCCGGCGAGCGCGTAGGTGAGGTGCTTTTTGACGAAGTAGTACTGGTCGCCGAACCTCTTTGTCGCGACTATATAGCTCGTGGAGTAGACCATCACCACCCCGACCGCAACGAGGAGTAGCGTTATGATTATAAGGATCCTGTCGACGTCCTTAAGCCTTATCAAAGCGCCTCCACCAGCCTCTTGAAACGGTCGCCCCGGTCTTTATAGTCCCTGAACATGTCGAAGCTCGAACACGCCGGGCAAAGGAGCACCGTGTCCCCGGCCCCGGCCTTTGAGCGCGCGGTTTTAACCGCCTCTTCGAAGGTATCGGCGATGACCGTATCGGTAAGCCCCCCGAGCGACTCTTTCATCTTGAAGCGGGCCTCCCCGATGAGGACCATGCACTTTACCTTCTCTTTTACGAGGCCGCCCAGAACGCTATAATCGCCGCCCTTGTCACGCCCGCCGGCGATGAGCACCACCGGCGTATCGGTCCCTTTAAGGGCCATCATGAGGGAGCCGATATTCGTCCCCTTCGAATCGTCGACATAGGCGACGCCGTCGAGCATTCTAACGAACTCCATCCTGTGCGGCAGGCCCTTGAAAGTCGCAAGTGTTTCAAGAATGACTTCCCTCGATACCCCCGCAAGCCTCGCGCTTGCTATCGCCGCCATGACGTTCTCGATATTATGGAGGCCCTTGAGCCTGAACTCGCTTGTCGGATACGCCTCTTCGGCCCCGCCGTTCAGGTAGATTATCGAGCCTCCTTTAAGGAAGAGGCCCTCTTTAAGGGCGCCCGTTACCGTGAAGGGAACGACCTTACCCCTCGTAAGGCCCCTTGAAACCCTTTTTTCTATGACGGGGTCGTTCACGTTTACGACCGCGTAATCCCCCTCGCCCTGGTTTTCGAAGAGCCTGAACTTCGTCCCGGCGTAGTCGTCGAAGTCCCTGTATCTGTCGAGGTGGTCCTCGGTGATGTTAAGAAGCGCCCCTATATGCGGGTTAAAGGTCCTGGTCGTTTCGAGGTGGAAGCTCGATATCTCGAGGACGCAGAGGTCGTAATCGGCCCCGGCCTCCGTGATTTCGATCGCGGGCGTGCCGATGTTGCCGCCGACGAAGACCTTTTTGCCGGAGTCTTTAAGGATCTCTCCCAGTAGCGTCGTAGTCGTCGTCTTTCCGTTCGTCCCGGCTATCGCAAGTATCGGACAGTCGATAAAGCGGTAAGCGAGCTCTATGTCGCTTATGACCTCCGCTCCGCGCCTCCGGGCCTCGTTCAAGATCGGCTCGTCGGTCCTGACGCCCGGGCTTACGACGACGAGGTCAACCCCGTCGAGGCTTTCAAGCCTGTGGCCTCCGGCGTCAATACGGATGCCTAAATCCATAAGCGCCCCGGCCCCGGTGAGCTCGTCAAGCGGCTTCATGTCCGTGGCCACGACCTCGGCCCCGCTGCCTTTAAGGAAACGCGCCGACGATACGCCCGTGGCGGCAAGCCCGACTATAAGGGCCTTGCGGCCCGCGACTCTAAAGCCGGGGGAGCTCTTTTTTACGGCGGCCTTTACCATGGCGTTCCCTTTCACCTGATCTTTAGCGTACTTATCGCAAGGAGCGAGAGTATGATCGAGACTATCCAGAACCTGACGATTATCTTGGGCTCAGGCCACCCCTTCAGCTCGTAGTGGTGGTGAATGGGCGCCATGGCGAAGATCCTTTTGCCGGTGAGCTTAAAGGAGCCCACCTGGAATATGACGGAAAGCGCCTCGACGACGAATATGCCGCCGACGATGAGGAGGAGCACCTCGTTTTTCGTCATCACCGCCAGCGTCCCCAGCGCCCCGCCGAGCGAGAGCGACCCGACGTCGCCCATGAAGACCTGCGCCGGATAGGTGTTGAACCAGAGGAACCCGAGGCTCGCCCCTACCATGGCCCCGGCGAAGACCGACAGCTCGCCGACGTTGGCGACGTGCATTATGTGGAGGTAGTTCGCTATCTTAAGGTGTCCGGAAAGGTACGCGAGGAGCATATAGGTCGCGGACGCCATTATCATCGGGCCTATGGCCAGGCCGTCGAGCCCGTCCGTCAGGTTCACGGCGTTCGAGGCCCCGACTATAACGAAGACGGCGAAGGGCACGTAGGCCCACCTCAGATTGAAATGCACGTCCTTGAAAAACGGGATGGTCACTATGGTATTGAAGTGGTTGCGATAGAGGAAGTACGCCGCGACGCCGGCTACAGCCACCTGCGCGAGGAACTTGGTCCTGGCCTTGAGCCCCCCTTTCTTTTTCATCACCACCTTGATGTAGTCGTCTATGAACCCGATTATCCCCATGCCGACGGTAACGAACGTGAGGACCCAGATGTATGAGTTCGAAAGGTTGCCCCAGAGGAGGACCGAAAGGACGACGACGAGGAGTATTATGGCCCCGCCCATCGTGGGCGTGCCCTCCTTGCTGAAGTGGTTCGGGGGGCCGTCCTTCCTTACTACCTCGCCGAGGTTAAAGGTCTTGAGGCGAGCGATGAGGTACGGCCCGAGGACGAAACTCAGCCCCAGGGCCGTGATGGCGGCGTATATGGTCCTGAAGGTTATGTACTGGAATACGTTGAATATCGTATGGTGTTTCGCAAGAGGATACAGAAAATAGTAAAACATGTTTGCCTTTCGTTATGGGTGCGTTTAAACCGCTTTATTCATCCGCAGGGGGTCCTTGAGCCCCTCTACGACTTTCTCGAGGGCGGTCGCCCTGGAGCCCTTCACAAGCACGTTGTCCCCTTCCTTAAGAAGCCCCTTGAGCGCCTCGATCGCTTCCTTTTTTTCGCTGAAAAAGAGCGCCTTTGCCCCGCCCTTCGAGGCTGGCGTGAACCCGTCGGCGACTTCCTTCGACCACTCGCCTATGGCAACGACAATATCTACCCCGGCCTCTCCGGCGAGCCTGCCGATGGTCCGGTGCTCGGTTTTCGAGGCCTCTCCAAGCTCGAGCATATCGCCGAGTACCGCTATTTTCCTCCCCCTGGCGTTAACGAGCGTCCTGAGGGCCGCGCCGACGGATTCGGGGTTGGCGTTATAGGTATCGTCAAGGACGGTAAGCCCGTTTACATTCAATACTTCCATCCTTCCGTGCGCGTTCGAAAAAGACGCGAGGCCCTCCGTCATGTCGGCGGGTGTGGCGCCGAGCGGAAGCGTTGCCGCTATGGCCGCGGCCCCGTTTATGACGTTCGCCACGCCCGGGGAATTTATCCTTGCCGCGACTTCCGCGCCCCTTACGTCGTATACGGCAACTATAGAGCCGAGTCCGACCGCCTCATAACCCTTTACCCTTACGTCGGCATCCTTCTCCATGCTGTAAGTCACGGCCTTACCGTTTCCGCCGGCGACCCTTACGACCCACGGGTCGTCCAGGTTCACGACCTTTGTCCCGCCGGATATCGATGTAAAAAGCGGGCCTTTTGCCCTGGCCACCCCCTCGAGAGAGCCGAGGGACTTAAGGTGCGACCTGCCGATATTGGTTATAACGCCGATATCGGGCCTGCAGATGCCGGCAAGCCTCTCCATCTCCCACGGCTCGCTTATGCCGAGCTCTATTACAGCCGCGCCGTGGTCCGGCGTAAGCGTAAGGAGCGTAAGGGGCATGCCGATAAGGTTATTCATGTTGCCCGTCGTCTTTAAAACGCTTCTCGACCTTGCCAGTATGGAAGAGACCATCTCCTTTGTCGTGGTCTTTCCGGCGCTGCCGGTTATCGCCACGAGCGGTATCTTATTGAGGTCCCTCGCGTAGGAGGCGAGATCCCCCAGCGCGCCGAGCGCGTCCTTTACGAGGACCACTCCGAACGAGGCCGGGAGCCCCTCGGGGGCGCTCTCGACCACGGCCGCCGCCGCGCCCTTCTGGCAGACGTCCTTTACGAACCCGGTTCCGTCGAAATTCGGCCCCTTGAGCGCGAAGAATAAGTCCCCGGGCCTTATCTTCCTCGAGTCCGTCGAGACCCCGGAGACGCTCGCTTTCGCGCCCGTCAGGACCTTCCCTTTTACGGCCCCGGCTATTTCCTCGATAGTCAGGTTCATCCCTTGGACCAATGTGCTTAGCCGCCCAGTTCCCTCATGGCGTCGTTCAAGGCCTCGAAGTCGTCGAAGTGCGTCTTTTTACCCTTTATTATCTGGTAATCCTCGTGCCCCTTGCCCGCAACGAGGATGGTGTCGCCCTTGCGGGCGGTCTTTACGGCCTTTCTTATCGCCTCACCCCTTGCGGGTATGACCGTGTAGCACCTGCCTTCGAGCGTATCGTCGGGGCCGCTTTTTTTAACGCCCGTAAGCCCAGCCTCTATCTCTTTTATAATCTCCAACGGGTCCTCGTCCCTCGGGTTATCCGAGGTTATTATAGAGATATCCGACAGGCGCGCGGATACCGAGCCCATCGTCGGCCTCTTAAGCCTGTCCCTGTTGCCGCCGCAGCCGAATACCGTTATTATGCGGCCGCTCGAGACGCGCTTAAGGGCCGTGAGCGCCCGTTCGAGGGCGTCCCCGGTGTGCGCGTAATCGACATAGGCCCTGAAAGAACCTGCCCCCGGCCTTTTCATCTCTATCTTCTCTAATCTTCCGGGGACCCTCGTAAGCGCGTTTATGCCCCTTCCGATGGCGTCGCAATCGACCCCGAGGGCGTATCCCGCGCCTGTGGCCGCCAGTATGTTCTGAAGGTTGTATTCGCCGACGAGATGGGACGATACATGGACGCGGCCGGCCGGGGTCTTGACCGAGGCCTCCGTGAGGCCCTCTTTGAGCCTGTACTCGGTCGGGCATATCGTGGCGCCTTCCTTCAGGCTATATGTAAAGGCGGACGGAAACTCCTTCTTCAGGGCCTCGCCCCAGGGGTCGTCGGTGTTTATGACCGAAAAGCCCCCGGAGTCCTTAAGAAGCCTGAAAAGGACCGATTTGCACCTGAAGTACTCTTCCATCGTGCGGTGATAGTCGAGGTGCTCGTGCGTAAGGTTCGTAAATACCCCGACGTTGAACCTGCAGTCGTTGACCCTCTTTTGCGCGAGCGAATGGGACGATACCTCCATGACGCAGTGGGTGACGCCTGCGTCGAGCATCTCGCGGAGTATCTTATGGAGATAGGGGGCATCGGGTGTCGTGTGGGTCGCCGGGAAAGTTTTACCGCCGTAACGGTAATTGACGGTCCCTATGACCCCGGGGCTGAAGCCGGCCTCCCTGAAGATGGATTCAAGGAGATATGTAGTGGTCGTCTTGCCGTTCGTCCCCGTAACGCCCGTCATTATGAGCTTTTTCGAGGGCTCACCGTAGAATACGTCGGATATCCTCGAAAGCGCCACACGGACATCCGGCACTATGACCTGGGGAACAGGGACGCCCCCTTCCGGCCTTTCGGCCACTACGCACGCGGCTCCGTTCTCTACGGCGGTTTTTATAAACTTGTGGCCGTCCACGTGCTCCCCGGGGATGGCCGCGAAAAGCGCTCCCTTTCCGTCCGGCCCTTTTTTGATGTCCCTTGAATCCGTGGATATCACGGTAATTTCGCAGTCGTCTTTTGCGCCGAGGACCTTGCAGTCAAGGGAGCCTATAAGTGCCTTTAATCTCATGCTTTTTAACCGATTCGGTTAACTGTTAATAAATCTGTAAGTATATAGTATGCCTTGAGAAAACCCCGGCCAACAGGGCCGGATTTTAAGGGTAGATTTTCTCATAATACGCCTTCTGTTTTCAACATATTCCGAAGGGGCCGGTAATGTCGGTGATTTTGCTCCATCGTTTCACGGCTAACGGCCCTACTGGAACCATACCGCAACGTTACCCTTCCCCGGGGCGCTCCCTGGAGCGGGTCTCTGCGCGTACGCCCTGCCGTTTCCGATGATGTCGACGCCCAGGGACCTTTCCTTCGCGATCCTCATGACCATCCTAACTGACTTGCCCGTAAAGTCAGGCACTCCCGTGCCCGTGCCAGCGTCCTCTTCCCTCGCGCCGTCAGGGTCGTCCTTATGATCGGCCGCGTTCGTAACGACCGGCCCGCCCGGCTTCTGCCTGCCCTCCGGGAAGACCTCCATGTAGGACAGGCTCTTCTGGGCTATTTCCTTAAAGACCGGGGCCGCCGCCTCTCCTCCGTGGTAGGACTTCTTCGGCTCGTCTATCATGACGATTATCGCGAGCCTCGGGTTCCGGGCCGGGACGAAGCCCATAAAAGATGAAGTAAAGGCCCCGCGCTGGTACCCGCCGGCCTTGAGATCGGCCTTCTGCGCGGTGCCGGTCTTTCCCGCGACGTCGAACCCGTCGATAGCGGCCTTTACTCCCGTGCCTCCCGGCCTGGTTACCCCGATGAGCATCTCGGTCATCTTTTTTGCGGTCGCTTCCGAGATGACGCGCCTCTTTATCACGGGGTTAAACTCTTTAACTATCCTGTTGTCATGGTCCATCACGGCCCTGACTATGTACGGCTTCATGAGGAACCCGCCGTTGGCCACGGCTGAAACCGCCGACATGAGCTGAATGGGTGTGGCCGAAACGCCCTGCCCGAAGGAGACCGTCTCGAGCGTCACCTTCGACCATTTGTTATAGGGCCTCAAGACCCCGGCGGCCTCTCCCGGCAGATCGATCCCGGTCTTTTCGCCGAAGCCGTAAGCCTTCAAGTACCTGTAGAGCTGGACCTTCCCGAGCTTCTCGCCGATCTTGGCGGCCCCGATGTTGCTCGATACCTTCAGTATCTGCGATACCGTAAGCCACCCGTTCTTTTCGACGTCGTGGAAGGTCCTGTTCGCGACCCTGTAGCTC
>DAIDBB010000497.1 GCA_027310325.1 bacterium
ACAGCGCATAAGGCTGAGCGGGTGAGCGCAGCCGAGGCGGAAAGCCGCGAGCCGTTTTAAGGGCGAGCGGCCTAAGCGGCGGAGCGAACGGGGAAGAGGCGGTAAGCGATGAGAACCCCTGCCCCGAAGCGCGCGGTCAGCGCGCAAAAGGCCTACGGCAGGGCGCTGGGAATAACGAGTTTCTGAACGAAAAGAAAGTAATAAAAAAATGGCCGATAAATTACTCAAAAAAGAAAACTTGGATAAGCTCATACGCTCCGTAAACGCCTCCGGCGGCCGGGTCGTGGCCCCGACTATCGACGCCCGCCAGGTCGTCTACAAGGTAGTAAACGGCGCGGCCGAGATCGTCTTCGACTACATACTGCCGAGGAACTCCTACAAGGAGTTCCTCTTCCCCCAGACCGAGGTCGTGGCGGACTTCAAGATCAATAAGGAAGGCGTGGAGCTTACGGGGCGCGGCATAAACCCGGTCGAGACAATAGTATTCGGCGCGCGGCCCTGCGAAGCGGCAAGCCTCGCTTCTTTAAGGGCGATATTTACCTGGGACTTCATCGACGAGTACTACACCAGGAGGGAAGATAAGGCGCTCGTAATGACGGTGGCCTGCACGAACGGGGACGACGCCTGCTTCTGCACTACCGTGGATCTCACGCCCGAATCGACCGCTGGCTCGGACGTAATGCTGAAGGAGACCGCCGGAGGGGACTACCTCGTGTTCCCGGTTACCGACAGGGGAAAGAAATTCGTCGAGGCGCACAAAGAGGCGTTCGACGGCGCCGCAAAGGCCGAAGCGAAGAAGATATTCTACCCCGATAAGATCGAGGGCGTGGACCTCGCGAAGATAAGGGAGAGGCTCAAGAAGAAAGAGGTCTACGACGACGGGGCCTGGGCCCCGTTGGCGAGGAAGTGCATAGGGTGCGGGGCGTGCACCTACGTCTGCCCGACCTGCCACTGCTTCGACATGATAGACGAGGGCACGGCCTTCGAGGGCGAGCGGAGGAAGAACTGGGACTCTTGCCAGTACGACACCTTCACGCTCCACGCGAGCGGCCACAACCCGAGGGACTTCCAGTGGAAGAGGTGGCGCAACAGGTTCATGTGCAAGTTCAACATCTACCCGGAGAAGTTCTCTTCAAAGGGGTGCGTCGGGTGCGGCAGGTGCATAAGGGTCTGCCCGGTGAGGCTCGACATAACGGAAGTGATGGAAGCTTTCTCCAAGTGATTTATGTTTAAAACGTCCATCTGCGTTGTCAGCGTGTGGGGGTAAGTTAAAACCGGCGTTACAAATAGAGTCTGAATTCCTTATTATGTACCCCGGTTTGACTCCTTTTAATAATAGCATCAGGCAAGCGATAAGGAGCCGTAAATGAGCGTCTGCAGCATGACAAATTTATATCTGCCGCATCTGGCGACGATCGAGGACATATACGAGGAGGCCCCGGACGTAAGGAGCTTTAGATTGGTCTTCAAGGACCCGGCGCTGCGCGAGACCTTCGACTTCAGGGCCGGGCAGTTCGGGCTCTATTCGGCCTTCGGACTGGGGGAGTCTACCTTCTGCATAGCCTCCTCGCCCACGCGCAAGGGCTACATCCAGTGCACGTTCAGAAGGACCGGGCGCGTGACAGGGGGGCTATCGGAGCTCTCCATTGGCGATACCGTCGGGTTCAGGGGGCCTTACGGCAACTGGTTCCCCGTGGACGACTGGAAAGGCAAAGACATGGTCTTCATAGCCGGAGGCATAGGGCTTCCGCCGGTGCGCTCGGTCATATGGAACTGCCTCGACAGGCGCGAGGAGTTCGGAAAAATAACGATAGTCTACGGGGCGAAGACCGTAGCGGACCTCGTATACAAAAACGAGCTCAGGCACTGGGAGGAGAGGAACGACGTGACGCTCGTCCAGACCGTGGACCCCGGCGGAGAGACCCCGGATTGGAAGGGGAAGACCGGGTTCGTGCCGATGGTCCTCGAAAGCGCGGCCCCGTCGTCAAAGAACGCGGTCGCGGTAACCTGCGGCCCTCCCGTCATGATAAAGTTCGTCCTTAACGCCCTCAATAAGCTCGGGTTTTCGGACGAGTCCGTATACACGACCCTCGAGAACAGGATGAAGTGCGGGGTCGGCAAGTGCGGCAGGTGCAACGTCGGCGACGTATACGTCTGCAAGGAAGGCCCGGTCTTTACCGCTGCGGAGATAAAGAGGATGTATAACGACTTCTAACCCCCTTCCCCCCTCCGCGGGGGAAGGCCGGGATGAGGGGCCGGGCCGTCATTGCGAGCGGAGCGAAGCAATCTGTTTTGAGAGGCTTGTAGAAAACCTTAGATTGCTTCGTCGCGCCTGCGGCGGCAAAGGTTTAACCGACCCGGTTGCCGCATTGGACTCTGCGGTTGTCCGGAAGATTTCGACTCCGCTCAACGCACGGTGCGCTCCTCGCAATGACGGAATATAATCCCCCTTTTCTAAAGGGGGGAAATAGGGGGATTATAAAGCGCGATTAATC
>DAIDBB010000522.1 GCA_027310325.1 bacterium
TCCACGAAGGTCGCTACCATATCGCCTAACTGGGGGACGAGCCTCGACAACACGACCCGTTATCAAATATTTAATGACTGCGAAGGCATGAGCAAGATAATCCTCAAGCCGACGCTCATACTCGCCTCCCTCGGCACGTTCAAATTCCTCACCTGCGGGCTTCTGGTGAAGGTTTATGACGACAATCTTAACATCATAGCGGTCAAGACGCTTCAGCCAGCTACGCCTTTCCCGTGGACTTACGCCGCATCGGGCAACTATCTGAACCCTTCGGCCCCTCTTTCAGACCCGGCCATCTCAAACGGCTATCTCTGCCCCCTCTTGGAAGTGCCGACTTACGGAGCGAAAAACTATAGCGTCCAACTTCTGTCCTTCACATATTCGATGACCGTGTGGGGAGCAAGCGCGCCGATGACAGTAACGGCTGAAGGTACGCTAACGCTTTATACTACAGCGATATGAGGTGGTTATGTTAAATGCCTGCGTAGAGCCGGGACGAAGGCTCGATATAAAAACCTCTACGGATTACAGCTCAAGAATTTACAACGCCACACCTATACCAGTACCCGGCGGGTATCGTATGTACCTTTGCGGCTTCAACGGGACGAACGTGCGGTTGCTGTCCGCGTTTTCTCCTGACTTGGAGAATTGGTGCATTGAGCCGGGACGG
Source organism: bacterium (assembly GCA_027310325.1). Lineage (GTDB taxonomy): Bacteria > Desulfobacterota > GWC2-55-46 > GWC2-55-46 > GWC2-55-46 > JAKAIQ01. The sequence continues at coordinate 671 of DAIDBB010000522.1, forward strand.
AGACTCGATATAAAGGCAAGCACCGCCTATTCAATTAATACAGATGTGGCTCACCCGATAGTTTTACCCGGCGGAGGCGTGCGAGTTTATTTTACGGCCTATGACGGTACAACTTACAGGATACTATCGGCTTATTCCCCTGACGGTTTTAATTTCTGTGTCGAGCCGGGAAGAAGGCTCGATATAAAGGTGCCCTCGATATACGACACAAATATTTATTCCGTCGGAGTTCTGGTGTACCCAAACGGTTCTGTGCGACTCTATGTAGGAGTGGTGCAATCACTAAACCTAGGTTTTTATTCAATGATGTCAGCCTATTCCCCCGATGGCTTGAATTTTTGTATGGAGCCGGGGTACAGGCTAGATTATAAGGCTTCTACGGACTACAGCACCTATGCCTACATTTCCTTCCCGATTCTTCTTGAAGGCGGGGCGGTGCGGATTTTCTTTACGGGGGGCGATGGAACGAATATGAGGATTTTATCGGCGCTATCCCCCGATGGCTTGAACTTTTGCGTCGAGCCAGGGAGGAGATTGGACATACTAAGTGCTACGGATTATTCCTCGCGCTGTCAGCGGCCCTTTATGCTGGAAGGCAGGCTTTTTTTTACGGGCTACGATGGCACTAACTTCAGAACTCTTTCAGCCAAACTGGATTGAGGGGATAAATGAGCTTACTTTTACTTCTTGATGTAGGGTACGTCATCCCCGTAACTGATACGCTGACCCTTTCAGACGGGGTATCAGTATCATCGCCAGGTACGGGTATAAATATTTCTGATTCGCTGGCTTTGTCGGATTCTATAGCAAGTATCCTTGTAACTGTAGGTATTCTCGACGAGACATTAACATTGTCCGACAATATCTTAGCTTACAATGGCTCACTGCAAGGTATAACTGATACCTTTACTTTGTCGGACGCCATCCAAGCTATCTCGGCTTCCGTGGGGGTGAGCGATGGCTTTACGATAACCGAAGCCATCCTGATGAGTCAGGTAACGTCATCGGCTCTGCTTCTCTACTCTGCGCATGGGTTCCCTTCCGGGCAGAACGTACAGTACCGGGTCGTAGACCAGTTTCAGAACATCATTCAGGACTGGACGAGCATCGGGATATTCGAGACCGCAGACGGGGGAACGGCGGGGACATCGAGCTACTCTGTCCTCCTA
>DAIDBB010000524.1 GCA_027310325.1 bacterium
CGTCGTAACCGGAACCGTGCGTATCGGAACGGTCGTAGTCGTGGGCGCCGTCCCTCCCTGCTGCCAGCCGGGCGCTGTGTTCGCGTGGAGGTCCCTCGCGGTGTCGTTATCGTCATCGACCCTCGATATGGAGTCCAGCTGCCTGTCGGTGGCCTGGCCGTTGCCGCCGGTGACAGTGATGCCGTTGATCAGCCGCCTGCCGACCAGGGCCTGGGCCCGGGCGCTCATGTTTGAGACGCCCGTCTCGATCGAACCTTTCGCGTTCTCCGGGGTCTCGCCGGCCCTCACGTACGCGGGGGCGGCGCTTACGAACATCGAAGCCGCCGTTAAAATCGCGAATATCCTCTTTCTCATCACTTTTGCCCTCCTTTTTTGTTGAAGAGTAGTCGCTAACGTGCCGCTATGGGCGTGATAATCTGTACCCCTGTTATACCTGAATCTTAAGGAAGGGTAAGTGACGTTAGTCACGGGCGTCTTGCACGGTGGGGCTGTATAATGTCCCGCGAATCGTGGAAATATCCGAAAAACCTGCTATAGTCGAGGTGCCCTGCCGAAAGTCCTGCAAAGGCCCGCTATTTTTGGGCTTTTTTGCTTTTTTTTTAAGAAATCCATGTGAGGAGAACTATCCGATGGCCAAAAGACCTGTTTTTGCCCTTGTTTTAGCGCTGGCAACGGCCTTCATTTTTTTAAGACCGGCCCGTGCCGAGGACTGGAAGGCGATACTTTCGGCTACCTACCAGACCGGTAAATACGGCACCGGCTCCCGCATAGACACGGTCTACATCCCCCTTACCATAAGGCGGTACTTCGACAACGCGGGCGCCCTGTCGCTTACGGTGCCGTACCTGAGCCAGACCTCGACCGGACAGGTGACGTTCATAAACGGCGCCGTCTTCAGGACAAAGGGCCCGAAGTCGGCAATGGCAACGACCGAAAGCGGCCTCGGCGATATAATAGCGAGGGGAGACCTGTACGTTCTACAGGAAAGCACGAGCAAGCTCCTCGACCTTACGCTCGTCGGGAAGGTAAAGTTCCCTACCGCCGACAGGAACAGGGGGCTCGGCACCGGGAAGTTCGACGAGACGATAGGGGTGCAGCTCGCGAGATCGATCGTCCCTGACTGGACAGGGTATTTCGACCTCTATTATACCTTTATAGGAAAGCCCTCGGGGCTCGACCTAAAAGACACGACCGCCTTCGATATAGGGGCGTCCTACAAGTGGGCGGAGGACATGACCGCGAGCCTCTTTTACGCCGAGAGCACGCCGGTAGTCTCGGGCGTCGATGATCTCCGCGACCTGCTGGTTAACGTGGAGTACAGGTTCTCGAAGGAAGGGAGCCTCTTCGGGGGCGTTGATATAGGGCTTTCCCCATCGAGCCCCGATATAGGCATAACAGGGGGAGCGAGCTACAGGTTTTGAGATAGAACGTCGGACTTTCAATTAACCCTATAAGGAAAGGAGACTGAAATGAAAAGAAAGCTGGCGATAGTATTTACGGCCTTTTTCCTTGCCGCGGGAGCCGTACATGCCGTGCATGCGGGGGCCGCGACGAAGGATGAGACGACCCTTGAGCACGCCGCGACCGACATAGACGACGACGCAGGCAAGCGCGAGAAGCCCGTTGTCCAGAGGATAGAAAGCGAGTTCAAGGTAACGGACGCGCAGATAAATGACCTGAGGACAAAGCAGAAGCTCGGCTACGGGGAGATATCGATAGTCTTCGCCATGGCTGAGAAGCTTCCCGGCGGGATAACCGACGCCAACGTGGACAGGATAATGGCCATGAGGAACGGCCCCCCGAAGATGGGATGGGGCGAGATATCCCAAAAGCTCGGCCTTGGAAAGCTCGGCCCCATCATAAGCTCGGTCGAAAGGGTCAGAAAGGAAGAGCGGCAGGAGATGAAGAAGGAAGAGAAGATGGAGATGAAGGAAAAGATGGAGAAGGGCGGTATGGGCGAAAAACCGGAACACCCGGGCCGCCCGGAACGGCCTGAAGTGCCGGAAAGGCCGGAAAGGCCGGAAAGGCCGGAGAGGCCGATGAGGTAGGCGGGTCTATTTGACGGTTTAAGACCGAAAGCCCCGGAGGGTCCCTCCGGGGCTTTTTTTTTTGAGGGCCCTATAGCGCGGCTCCAACGAGGGGGGCGATGATAGTCCAGATAGCGGCCGCAACCGAGCGGATGTCGTCGGTGTCCGAGCAGATAAGCCAGTACACGGAGGAGATAGCCGCTATTTCCAGGAAGACCTCGTGCGTCACCGGTCACGTGCGCCGCACACGGTCACGGCCTCTATTCGGCAGCGTAAAGTAGAACGTCGCTCCCTCTCCGACCCTGGCGTCGGCCCAGACCCTTCCGCCGTGCCTCTGGATGACGCGCTTTACGATCGCGAGCCCCGCTCCCGTGCCCTCGAACTCGCTTTCGGTATGGAGTCTCTTAAATACCCCGAAGAGCTTATCGGCGTGCCTCATGTCGAACCCTACCCCGTTGTCCCTCACGAAATAGACGTTCTCGCCCTCATCGCCCTCCTTGCAGCCGACCTCGACGACCGGCAGGTCCTTCGGCCCGGAGAATTTGACGGCGTTGGATATGAGGTTAAAGAGCGCCTGCCTTATGAGGGTCGCTTCGCCGAGGGCCGGCGGAAGCGTTGAAATCCTGAACTCTATCTCCCGCTGCGCCATCGAGCTTATCTCGGATGAGAGCGCGGCGGCAAGCCCGGACATGTCTATCTCGGATTTTCTTATCTCGCTTCTTCCCAGGCGCGACAGCTTCAGGAGGTCGTTTATCAACGTCCCCATCTTGCGGGACGAGTCGCGGATGGTCTTTATGAATTCCTTGCCCTCGCCGCCGAGGTCATTAAAGTAGTACTTCTCGAGCATCTTCGAGAAGCCGTCGATGACGCGCAGCGGCGTCGAAAGGTCGTGGGCCAGGGAGAAGTTGAAGGCCTCGAGCTCGCTGTTCGCCTCCTCGAGTTTCTTTATCTGCCCGTTAAGCTCAAGGTGGAGCTTCGTTATCTCTTCCGCGGCCCTCTTGTGGGCGGTTATGTCCCTTACTATGCTCCACATGCCGGTGGGCCTGCCAGAGCGGTCCTTTATGAGCCAGGTCCTGTTGCTTACCGGGATGACGGAGCCGTCCTTCCGTATGTACTCCTTCTCGTACTCGTCGGAGTACCCCCTGGCCATGAGCTGGTCCCGTATTATTTGCCTGTTAATCCCGTGCCATTTTACCGGGGTGAGGTCGAGGAAGGTCATGTTCCTTATCTCGTCCATGCGGTAGCCCAGCATGTCGAGGTAGGCCCTGTTGCAGTCGACTATACGGCCTTCGATGTTTGTCCGCATTATGCCGTCGCGTATCGACTCGTACAGGCCCCTGTACCTGGCTTCCGATTCGAGTATCCGCTTCTCGGCCTTTTTCTTTTCCGCGCTTTCGACGAGCGCCCAGGCGCCTTCGTGCCTTATGAGCGAGAACTGGTGGTTCGAGACGACCTCTATCACCTCCGCCGCGGCAAGCCCCTTGAGCGGGTAGGCGCAGATGGCGAGTATCCTCTGGCGGTCGAGCGACAGGTTGCGGTCCTTTTCGTAGTCCAGGAACGCCTTCCAGTCCTTCTTTTTGAGCCACGACGTGGTTGAGGCCGCCCGAAGCCCCTCGAAGCCACTTTTAAGGGCGGCGTCGTATTTATCGGCCCAGCTTTTAAGCGTCCTGGCGGGGTCGAATACGCCGTCCCTCAGATACCATCGGGTGTGGGGGACCATCTCGACGCGGCCTTCGCGGACGCACCTGGGGAAGTCCGGCATGGCGGATTTCAACGCCGCCTCCGCCCTGTCTTTCCCGACGGGCGCCGAGGTTATCCAGACGCAGAGCTCGTTATGCTCTAGGCCCGCCTTCATGAAGGGGACGATCGTTTCGAGGAGGTCCTCGCCGGACCTGTAGAACTGGCAGGAGTGCGTGGACCAGGGGACGTCGCCCATGACGTCTATCCCCGTCTTTCTAAGGTTCTTGTGCATCCTTTTCTCCTTTGAAACAAGAGGTCCCGGCAGGGCCGGGGGTCAAAGAAGGAGGACGATGGTGTAAGACGTAAATCGGTATTTTTCGGGATGTGCGCAGATTATAGCACGGATCCGCCAGAAAGGCCAATGATTTCCGCGGCTACCCGTCGTGGCCGGTCCCTGGTGGCCGGTCCCGGTCCGCGGGCAGGCTGAAGTAAAAGGACGCGCCCTCGCCCGGACGCCCTTCCGCCCAGACCCTGCCACAGTGCCTCTCTATTACGCGGCTCACGATGGCAAGCCCGGCCCCGGTGCCCTCGAACTCCTTTTCCGTGTGGAGGCGCCTGAACAGGGCAAAGAGCCTGTCGGAGCCCGCCATGTCGAACCCTACCCCGTTGTCCCTCACGTAATAGACGTTCTCGGGGCCTGCCGTATAGCCGCCGACCTCGATGACCGCGGTCTCGCGGGGTCTCGTGAACTTGAGGGCGTTTCCTATGAGGTTGAAAAAGACCTGGCGGACCATCGTCTCCTCGCCCAGGGCCGGAGGGAGCGGGGAACTTGAAGATTATCTTCCTGCCGGCCTGCCCGGTTTGATCGACGTCAGAGACCCTCAACTCCTCCGCCACGGTCCTGGCGAGCGCCGTCATATCCAGCGGCGTCTTTACTATCTCCACCCTGCCCAGACGCGAGAGCTTGAGGATGTCGGCGATGAACTGCGTCATCTTCCGGGCGTTATGCTCTATGGTCCTGATGAACTCCCTGCCCTCGTCGTCCAATATGTCCGAGTATCGCCTCGCGAGCATGCGGGAAAACCCTTCTATTATCCTCAGAGGCGTCGAGAGGTCGTGGGCGAGCGAGAAGTTGAACGCTTCGAGGTCCCTGTTGACATCCTCTAAAAGCCTGATGTGGAGGTTCAGCTCCTGGTTAAGCCCCTGTATCCTCTCCTCGGCCTTCTCGTGGGCAAAGACCTCCTCGGCAAGCCGGGCGTTCATCTTCTTTATCTCCTCCGTCCTCGCCTCGACGAGCTCGTCGAGGTGCTCCCTGTGCCTTTCGAGCTCCTCTTCGGCGTTTTTTCTTCTGGTCTCGTCGGTAAGCACGGTCCAGAGG
>DAIDBB010000533.1 GCA_027310325.1 bacterium
ATACAGGAAGAAGTTTCCAGAGCCTTATTGCGATCCATGATTGAACGTTTCATTACAGCTCAAATTAGCAAATTCACCGTAGCCAAAACGTAGCCGAAAGTGTCCGAAATGGCCTTAAGGGGCGGAAAATGCAGCAAAGGACGGAATGCTGCAACCATTCGAAAATTCAGTTTTTTTCATAAAAATGCAGGTAGAAGGCCCAGTTACAAATTTTTAACTTTCCAGTCTGTTAACCACCGGGTCGGGGGTTCGAATCCCTCCCTGGGAGCCAGAATAAATAAAAAGGGGACAGTTCTTGCTGGCCCCTTTTTTTATTCTATTTCAAGGCGGGTTCGAACCCCCGAAGGGGGTCGACCGGGAGCCCGCCGCAGCGCAGCGAGGCGGGCAATACAAATGAACTATTCTCTGCCGGGAAGGCGCAAGCCTTCAATCCCTCCCTGGGAGCCAGGCGTGACTCTCAGCAAAACCGAAGGTGTCTGCTTTTGCTGAGTTTAATTTCAAATGGGTCTAAGGGAGGTTCCCGTAGACCCGTTTTCATCTTACCCAATTTTTTACCTTTACCCGTCCTTTAATTTCATGATCTTTATCTCATATTCTTGACAATCAGATGGCTTGAGCTAAAATAGGACTAAATACATCTAATTTATCTTCTCTACCCGGACTCATTGCGCTCCAATATGCTGCAGCCAAAGAATACGCTAAACTTGGACACATGGACTACCCCTTCGTCGATGCAGATATTATTTATCGAAAATAACGGCGCGACTTATCTTGACATGGGATATCACGTGGGCGCCCATCGGGCCGTCCCGGCTTCAAGGCGACCAACTCGAACGTTGCCATGTACCTTGGCATTAACTTCTAGACCGCTGAGGAAGGCGACGGCGCGGGAATCCGGGAAGGTCTCCGTCAATGTTCCACTTCCAATGGTCTGTTAAAAAAAATTGCCGGATCGCCGCCTATTTATAAATCAGGTGCTATACTCTTAGTCAAATAAACCGACTTTCTGGCGGCGCATTTGCGGGGAAAACGTTGGGCAGCGATAAAAACAACCTTCACCCTCATCTTAACGGCGCGATCAAGCCGCTGCGGCCGCCTCCATCCTCGGGCCCCGCGCGCATGTCATCTCACGTTTGAATAATTATACATTACATAGGGAGGTTTAACAGATGAACCAGACCGTTGAGCACGAATTAAAGTGGCACACGAGTTACTGGCCTTTTTTACTGAGCTTCGGGATCTTGTTCCTCGCCCCCCTCTCCTTCATCTTCTATTTCGTCTACAACAAGCCGATGCTCTCGATACTTTCCCTGGGCGTCGGCGCCCCGCTGGTCCTCATTTCAATAGCCGGCTGGGTAAAAGAGGGGCTGGAGGACGAGCATGGGTACAGCCAGGGGCACAGCATCTGGGCGATGCCAATACTGATCGTCTCCGAGGGTTTCCTTTTCATCGGCCTTTTCGCCGCGTACTGGGGACTCCGGCTTTCGTCGCAGGCGTGGCCGCCTGCCGGCACGCCTGAGAAAGCATACGCAATGCCGATAATCTTGACCGCGATACTTGCCCTGTCGGCCTTCAGCAGCCACCGCGCGGAGAAAAGCCTGGATAACCCCGAACACGCCGGATTTGTAGCATGGCTTGTGGTAACGCTCATCTTCGCCGTCGGATTTATGGGGCTTACGGCCTATGAATGGAGCCGTCTTATCGGCGAAGGCTTCACGATAAAAACCAACGTCTATTCCTCAGCCTTCTATACCATTACGGGCTTCCACGCCTCGCACGTGCTGGTGGGGGTCGGGATCTTTATCAGCATCCTTATCCCGGCCCTTTCGGGTAAAATCAGTTATCCCTTCGTAAAATCAGCGTGCATCTACTGGCACTTTGTGGAGCTCGTCTGGCTCTTTGTGGTCTCACAGGTTTATTTCTGGTGAGCGGCTTTCGGCGAATTGGACTGGAACAATAGGAGGACAAAATGAAAAAGAAAATCTTTATCCCGGCGGCTCTGCACGCCGCTTTCTTCCTTGCGGCGGCGACAGGGCACGCTCAGGAGGTGCAGGACCCGAGGGAGGGATGGTTCGAGCTCTGGCACGAGCTCCTCGTGGATATAACCGTTCTCGGCGTCGTATTCGCGACTATTGCCCTCTATTTGCTTATCAAGTACAGAAGAAGGCACCCTGACGACGTGGGCACGGGAAAGGAGGTAAGCACCTTTGCGGCGCTTAGCTGGGTAATCATACCCGGCCTCATCTTCCTGGCCGACGACGTCTACCTCGGCGCAAAGAACTTCGAGCTCTGGAACGTATACAGGAATGTCCCGAAAAACGCTTACGTGGTGGAGGCCACGGGCCGGATGTGGAGCTGGGGCTTCAAGTATCCGGAAGGCGGAGGGATCGAGACGACGAACGAGCTCCGCGTGCCCGCCGGCAGGCCCGTGGAGGTAAAGATTACGAGCGCGGACGTGATCCACAGCCTCTCTCTCCCTTATTACAAGGTCAAATGGGACGCCCAGCCGGGGCGCTCCACCCACCTGTGGTTCTATCCTAAGGAGCCGGGGGAGCACGTACTTACGTGCGTCGAGTACTGCGGCATGATGCATTCAAACATGTACGGAAAGGTCATCGTGATGCCCGAGAAGGAATTCGACAAATGGGTCGAGGAGAACAGGCCGAAAGGAGGTTCCTTATGAATACGGCGGAGGCCGGCGCGGTCCGGTCAGGCTTGAAGGAATGGATATTCACCATAGACCACAAAAGGGTGGGAGTGCTTTACCTTTTCGGTTCGCTCGCCGCGTTTTTGCTCGCCGGCACCATGGCGATGCTCATCAGGACGGAGCTTCTCTCCCCGACCAATACGATAACGTCAAACCCCACAACCTATAACGTCTGGCTCTACTTTCACGGCGCGGCCATGATACTCGGCTTTATAATACCCTCTCTGACGGGCTTTTTCGCAAACTACTATGTCCCGCTTATGATAGGGGCAAAGGACGTGGCGTTCCCGAGGGTCAACGCCTTAAGCGTCTGGCTCTACTGGGTGGGGGTGATACTTGCCCTCCTTACCTTCGTGATCCCCGACCCGCCGGACGTCATGTGGACGGGCTATCCGCCCTATTCGGTCATAACGACGGGCAACACCGCCCTTTACACGTTTACCGTGCTTCTCATGGGCTTTTCGTCGATAGCCGGAGGCGTTAATCTTATAGCGACAATAATACTCATGCGCGCCCCCGGGATGACGTGGAACAAGCTTAACATCTTCGTCTGGTGCACGCTCGGGGCCTTCGTCCTGCAGCTCATATTCATCCCGTTCCTGGGGAACGCGGTCACGCTTATTTCGCTCGACAAATACCTCGGCACCCATTTTACGACGCCCTCCTCCGGCGGCAGCCCCCTTATCTTCGAGAACATCTTCTGGTTCTACTCCCATCCGGCGGTCTACGTCATGCTTTTACCGGGAGTGGGACTCATATACGAGATAGTGGCCACCTTCTCCAGGAACAGGGTCTTTAATTACAAGGGGGTGGTTTACGGGGGCATATTAGGGTCGGTTGCGCTAAGCGGAGAGGTCTGGGCGCACCACCTCTATGTCACCGGCAACCCGGACTGGCTTACCATAATCATCACGTTCACCACCCTTCTCATAAGCGTCCCGGTGGGCCTGCTGGTAATCGGGCTTCTGGGGACCCTCTACAGGGGCTCGATCGAGTACAGGACCCCGATGCTCTTTGCCGTCGGCTTCATCTTCCTTTTCCTCGTGGGAGGGCTTACGGGCATACCGAACGCGATGTCGGCCATATACATGCAGCTTCACAGCACATACTGGATACCGGGCCACTTCCATTACGTAATGGCGCTATCCATGACGTCGGCGATAATCGGCGGGATCTACTACGTGTTCCCGAAGCTCACGGGGAAGATGTACAACGAGACCCTCGGCAAGATCGGGTTCGTCCTCCTTTTCATAGGCTTCAACGTCACTTTTTTCCTGACCATGTACATGGGCGTTGTTTACGGCATGCCGAGGCGGTTCTACAGCTATGAGCAGTTCCCCGAGGTCCACGGCATTCAGCAGGTAACGACCATGGGTTCGTACATAATACTCCTCGGCGCGCTGGTCGTAGCCGCTTCATGGATACACGGGCTTATCGCGGGGAAGAGGGCCCCTGAAAACCCCTGGGGGTCGAGGTCGCTTGAGTGGACCCATACGCAGTCCCCGCCTCCCCCCGGCAACTTCCCGCGCATACCGGAGCTTTCCGATGACTGGGGGCCGTACAACTACGGTAAAAGCTTGGGCGCCACGGAGGAGGAGAGATAGATGGACGGAGGACCGGCCGCATCGCGGGCCGCAAGACGGCCTTCGGGATGGAGACACGCAGGCGAGACAAAAAAGGCCGCAAGACGGGCCCTGAGGAGACGTCGATGCGTATCGCGGTAAAGGGATATCTTCCGCTTTTTAAATTGAGAATATGCTCGGTAATAGCCTTCAGCGCCGTTGCCGGGCTATTCTCGGCATCCGGCAGGGTGTCTGCAACGGCCGCCATTTCATTGGCCCTGGTAACGCTCATGTCTTCAGCCGGGGCGAGCGCGTTCAATCATTACTTTGACGTCGACATAGACGCCCTCATGCAGAGGACGAAGGGGAGGCCCATGCCGTCCGGGACGGTCGGCGGCCACGGGAAGGTCCTTTTGGCCGCCGCGCTCCTCTTCTCCGCCTCCATACTCCTCTCTTCAAGGCTCCTTAACTATATGGTCGGTGTGCACCTTTTTCTCGGCGGCTTCACTTACGCGGTCGTCTATACGGTCTGGCTCAAGCGGCGCACCTGGCTTAACATCGTAGTAGGCGGCCTGGCGGGAAGTTTCGCCGTTCTTGCGGGCGGGGCGTCTGCCGTGCCGGGTCTGTGCCTTAAACCGGTCCTCCTTGCGCTCATAATGTTTTTCTGGACGCCGTCGCATTTCTGGAGCTTCGCGATAGTTCACAGGGAGGAATACCAAAGGGCCGGTGTGCCGATGCTCCCTGCCGTGGCGGGCGATATCAGGGCATCGAGGTACATACTCGTAAATACGGTCCTCCTCGTCGTCTCATCGGCGCTTCCGGCGCTTTCCGGAACATTCGGCATCGTATACACTCTTGCGGCGGCCGGGCTCGGCGCTTTTTTCATCATGAGGAATATCGAGCTTGTCCGTAATCCCTCAAAGGAGGTCGCGTGGAAGAACTTCAAGGCGTCGATGGTCTATCTCGGCGGCCTCCTTGCGGCGGTCATAATAGACGCGTCCATAAATATATGAGATTTTTAAGGGTCCTATCAGTCCTGATTTTCGCGGTCGTCCTTCCTGAGCTGCAAATAAGCTCCGCCCTGGCCGGCGTTGAGGCCAGGGCGCTCGACGCGGCGCAGTCCGCCGTCGGGCGTTATCTCGGGGATTACTCGTTTGTGGATCAGGACGGCAGGGCATTCAGGCTTAGCGAGTATGCGGGAAAGCCCGTTGTCATAAGCTTTGTATATACGGCCTGCGGCGAGAGCTGCCCTGCCCTGATAGTGAAGCTTCGGGATACTTTGAAGGAGGCCGGAGGCCTCGGTACCGAGTACAAAGCCCTGACGATAGGGTTCGATCCTGAAAACGACACTCCGGCGAAGCTAAAGGCGTATGGCGGAAGTTTTGCGGGCGATTTCAAAAACTGGAGGCTTGCGACGGCTGATAAGGAAACGCTGGATAAGTTTACGAAAGACGCCGGTTTTTATCTTAAAAAGACAGACCAGGGGTTTGAACACCTGAACCTTGTAACCATTGTCGATCCGGGAGGCAGGGTGTTTGAGCAACTGTATTCCTATGAACTGCGCCCGGAGAAAATATTATCGATCGTGCGCGGGCCTTTTACCCCCCCGGAAAAACCATACAGGAAGTCGATTGAAAAGGCGGGCTTTATCGAAAGGCTTAAGCTCTTCTGTTCCTCATATGACCCGAAGACGGGAAGATACGTAATCGATTATACGCAGCCCATAGGCTTCGCTCTCGCCGTCATCGCCCAGCTTGCCCTTGGGTTTGTATTATTCTACATCTTCCGTACCGGGAACAAAAAAAGAAATAATTGACTTCTCCGCAACTTGTCCTTCTGCTTTCCGCCCGACTTTTTTCTAATCATCCATTAATCGTGATTATCATAATATATATGTAGAATAGCTTTATCGACAATCAACAAGGAGGTGCGCATATGAATATCGCATTTATCACGACTATCTTCGCGGTAACGGTTCTTACATTCGTAAGCCTGAACTTCATCTAGCCCGTAGGGCCCTTCCCGCCAGGGCGGGAAGGGCCTCGGCGCTTTTCCGACATCCCATCCAGCGTCCCGCGATTACGCGCATAAATAAGCGGCGAATTTTGACGGTATGGAAAAACATTAGAATTTGCCCGCCTTGACCCGTCCTTAATAGGGCGGGATTGCGCGGCGGGCCCCCATTCAACGGTTTCCCCCAAGAAGGGTTTTTCAGCGAGTGCTAGCTGCAGCGCCTTTTTCCCCGCGTGGCGCGTCTTAGAAGCTCCTCCGCTTCTTTACTGTCCAGCGGCTTCGAAAAAAGATATCCCTGGAAATACTCGCACCCGAGCTTCCTTAATTCCTCGAACTGTCCGGCCGTTTCGACCCCCTCGGCTATCACATGTTTCTTAAGGCTGTGCGCCATCGCTATCACGGTCCTGACTATCTCCATCGCGTATTCGTCGTCGCGCATCGCGCTTATGAACGAGCGGTCGATCTTCAACGCGTCCAGGTAGAACTTGTGCAGGTAGCTCAGCGAGGAGTACCCTGTGCCGAAGTCGTCGATGTGCACCTTTACGTTAATCTCCCTCAGCCGAAGGATCAGCGTGGCCGCGGTCTCGGGGTTGTCCATGATGGTGCT
>DAIDBB010000545.1 GCA_027310325.1 bacterium
GAGGCACGGTTTGAGGCGTTACTCTGTATGTACGCCGCAATGACGAGCGACGTAGCCTTCGAAGCAGATGGACTTTTTGAAGCTCCCCGCAACAAGCTGCGGGGATTCTTCCAAATGTAAGGTAACTATTTCGATTCGCTCGCTTACCCGCGACAAGCCGCGGGCGCGCGCTCGCGTTGCATTTTCAGCTGCCTGTTTAAAAATCCAAAGGGGAAGACAAATGTCGATATTCCACACGGCGGACCCGGAAGATATCAGAAGCGGCAGGCTTACCGACGTCTACTTCTCGAGGACCCTCGAAGTGCTTAAGGCAAAAGGGATAGATAAGCGCGTGAGGGCCGAGTTTTTCGCCAAGACCCTGCCGGACGGCTACAGGTGGGGGGTACTCGCGGGTATCGAAGAGGCCGCAAGGCTCATGGCGGATAAAAAGGTCAATATCCGGTCCATGAGGGAAGGCGAAGTATTCATGCCCTGGGAGCCGGTCATGGAGATAGAGGGCATGTACCAGGACTTCTGCGTCTTCGAGACCGCGCTACTGGGGCTCCTCTGCCAGGCCTCGGGGGTGGCGACAAAGGCGGCCCGCATAAGGCTTGCGGCAGGGGACCGGACCGTCGTAAGCTTCGGGGCGCGCCGCATGCACCCGATAGTAGCGCCCATGATAGAGCGCGCAGCGTACCTCGGCGGGTGCGACGGGGTGTCGGTCATCGTGAGCGCCGAGCTTATCGAGGCAAGCCCGATGGGGACCATGCCCCACGCCCTTATACTCATGCTCGGAGATACCGTATCGGCCATCGATGCATTCGACAAAATAATCGACAAAAATGTCAAAAGGGTCGCGCTCGTGGATACCTTTAACGACGAGAAGTTCGAGACTCTAAGGGTCGCGGACGCGATGGGAAAGAGGCTCTTCGCCGTCCGGCTCGACACCCCCGCGTCGCGGCGCGGGAACTTCTACCGGATATTCGAGGAGGTGAGGTGGGAGCTGGACCTCCGGGGCCATAAAGACGTAAAGCTGTTCGCCAGCGGCGGGCTCGACGAGGCCGAGGTAAAGGAGCTAAGCCCGATTGTGGACGCCTTCGGCGTCGGCACATGCATAAGTAACGCCCCTGTAGTCGATTTTTCTATGGACATAATGGAGGTAGAGGGCAAGCCTTTCGCCAAAAAAGGTAAGTGGTCGGGGGCGAAGGACGTCTTAAGGTGCAGGGCCTGCGGGGCCCGTAAGATTATACCCCTCGGCTCGAAAAAGAAGTCCTGCCCGGAGTGCGGCAAGGCCATGGAAAGCCTCTTTACTCCCCTTATTAAAGAGGGCAAGATCGCCCGCGACCTCCCGAAGCCGAAGGCAATAAGGGAACGGGTAATGGAGAACCTAGCGGGGCTAGAGCCGGGTTGAGAGGCTATTACGTAATTCTGAAATCAGGGGGTTCTACCTCTTTCCCCCGGCAGGCGGAAGGCGGGATGGAGGGGTAAAGCGGGGGACGTTTTTACGGCTTTGCGGCGAAGCGATCATGAGCGTCCGTAACTGCTTTTTGTAAAAATAATCAACGTCATCTTAAAATTATTGACATCATAATTATAATCTGTTAAATCCATCTTGATTTTTGTCTGATTCTTTCCTAAAAAATCCTGTCTTCTGCTACATTATTCTTTAAAAGATGACAACTCCCGACGGACAGACAATAAATTACAGCTATGACGCCGCGGGCAGGCTAGCCCAGATCATCCCCAACG
>DAIDBB010000551.1 GCA_027310325.1 bacterium
CTTATCATCTCATCCGGGTACTCGAAATCTACGAGCTTTCCGGAGAGGTAGTCTGCGTAGGCCTGAAGGTCGAAGTTTCCGTGGCCGCTAAGGTTAAATAGTATCGTCTTTTCCTTCCCCTCTTCCCTGGCTATGAGCGCCTCGTCTATCGCGGCCTTTACCGCGTGGGCGCTCTCGGGGGCAGGGATTATCCCCTCGGTACGGGCGAACTTCAGCGCGCCGTCGAATATCGCGGTCTGGCCGTAGGCCCTGGCCTCTATGAGCCCGTCGTGATAGAGCTGGCTAACGAGCGGCGAGTCGCCGTGGTACCTTAGCCCCCCGGCATGGATGCCCGGCGGGACGAAGTCGTGGCCGAGCGTGTACATCATGACAAGCGGCGTTAGCCCGGCGGTATCCCCGAAGTCGTACCTGAACTCGCCCTTGGTTAGAGTCGGGCATGAAGAGGGCTCCACCGCCACGAGCCGGACTTTCTTGCCCGCGATCTTGTCCATGAGGAACGGGAAGCCTATTCCAGCGAGGTTGGACCCACCTCCGCACGAGGCGATTATGACGTCCGGGTAGTCGTTGGCGATCTCGAACTGCTTTTTCGCCTCGAGCCCTATTACCGTCTGGTGGAGCATGACGTGGTTCAATACCGAGCCGAGGGCGTAGTTCGTGTCGGCCCTCCCGGCGGCGTCCTCGACCGCTTCAGAAATGGCTATGCCGAGGCTTCCGGGGCTGTCCGGGTCCTTTTCGAGTATCTTCCTGCCGGACTCCGTGTCTGTCGAGGGGCTGGCGACGACCTTCGCGCCCCAGGTCTCCATGGCGATCCTCCTGTACGGCTTCTGGTTGTAGCTTACCTTCACCATGTAGACCTTCACTTCAAGGCCGAAGAGGCTCCCGGCAAGGGCAAGCGAAGAGCCCCACTGCCCGGCCCCTGTTTCGGTCGCTATCCTTTTTGTCCCGGCCTGCTTGTTGTAGTAGGCCTGGGGTATGGAGGTATTGGGCTTGTGGCTTCCGGCGGGGCTTACGCCCTCGTACTTGTAGTATATGCGGGCCGGGGTCTTAAGGGCCTGTTCGAGCCTCGATGCCCTGAAAAGCGGGCTCGGCCTCCAGAGGCTGTAT
>DAIDBB010000555.1 GCA_027310325.1 bacterium
ATCCTGGGTGTGGCTGACAACTCGGGCGCAAAAAAGGTTTCCTGCATAAAGGTCGTTGGCGCGTCCAACAAGCTTTTTGCAGACGTCGGGGACGTGATCATAGCGAACGTGAAGGAAGCGATATTCGACGCCAAGGTCAAGAAGGGCGACGTGGTGAGGGCAGTTGTCGTGCGCTCCGTTAAGGCCATACGCCGCATCGACGGTTCGTATATAAGGTTCGATGACAACTCAGTGGTCATCATAAACAAGGACAACGAGCCGGTCGGCACAAGGATATTCGGGCCCGTGGCCAGGGAACTCAGGGCAAGGAAGTTCATGAAGATAGTCTCTCTGGCCCCCGAGGTGCTTTAATCGTTTTCGTTCATTACAGGCATTGAAAATATAGCCATCCAAAACTTAGGGTAAAGGGTAAAAGATGTTCAAGATAAGAAAAGATGATCAGATAATGGTCGTATCGGGCAAGGAGAAGGGCAAGACCGGCAAAGTGATAAGGGTCATCCCGGACAAGGCCACGGTCCTGATAGAGAAGCTTAATGTCGTAAAGCGCCATCAGAAGCCTTCGGCCAAGTACAAACACGGCGGCATAATAGAGAAAGAGGCCCCGATATCGATCGCGAACCTGATGCTTATTTGCGAGAAGTGCAAGGGGCCTGTCCGCGCCGGCAAAAAGGTGCTCGAAGACGGGATCAAGGTAAGATATTGCAAAAAGTGCGGTGAGGTATTCGAAAAATGACTGTAAGGCTTAAGGAAAAATACGATAAAGAGATAGTCCCTGCCATGATGAAGGAGTTCAGCTATAAAAACATCATGCAGGCCCCGAAGCTCGAGAAGATAACACTTAATATTGGCCTCGGCGAAGCGGTCAAGGACGTAAAGGTCATTGACGCGGCCAATCGCGACCTCACGCTCATAACCGGACAGAAGCCGGTGGTCACTAGGGCAAAGAAGTCGATCGCTACCTTTAAGCTCAGGGCCGGGATGCCGATAGGTTGCATGGTAACGCTCCGGGGCGCGAAGATGTACGAGTTCCTCGACCGTTTTGTCAACTTCAGCATCCCGAGGATCAGGGACTTCAAGGGCATGCCCGACAAATCGTTCGACGGCAGGGGCAACTACACAATAGGCATCAAGGAACAGATAATATTCCCCGAGATAGAATATGACAAGATAGATAAGATCAGGGGTCTCAATATAACGATAAGCACCACGGCCGGGACGGACGAGGAAGCGAAGGCGCTCCTGAGGCACCTCGGCATGCCGTTCAGAAGCTAATACAATACCGCGTCGATCAAGATTCGGACATGGAGGAAAAAGTGGCTAAAAAGTCACTCATAGCAAAGGCAAAAAGAAAGAAGAAGTTCAAGGTCAGGGAATACAACCGCTGCCCGCTCTGCGGAAGGTCGAGGGCGTATTACAGGAAGTTTGACATGTGCAGGATATGCATGCGCAAACTCGCGCTCAAGGGCGAACTGCCGGGCGTGATAAAATCGAGCTGGTAACCGGCATACAAACCGGATTCGGGATATAAGCACTGAATCGTTTCAGACGAATTGATCCATCGAATCGGATTTAACGGAGAGATATAGAAATGTCCATGACAGACCCGATAGCAGACATGCTCACAAGGATAAGGAACGGAATCCAGGCCAGACAGAACGAGGTCTCCATTCCGGCGTCCAATCTCAAGATCCAGATAGCCAGGATCCTCAAGGAAGAAGGCTATATAAGGGATTTCAAGAATATAACGGAAGACAAGCGCGGGATAATAAAAGTCATCCTTAAGTACGGTCCGTCCAAGAAGAGCTCGATCTCGACCATAAAGAGGGTAAGTAAGCCCGGTCTCAGGACCTATGTGGGCAAGGATGAAATCCCCAAGGTATTAAACGGTCTGGGCATAGCAATCGTCTCCACGTCCAAGGGAGTAATGACCGACAGGGCCGCGAGAGAGCTTGGCATTGGCGGCGAGCTTATCTGCACGGTTTGCTGATAGAGTCTTTAGGCGATACGGATAAAAACCTCAAAAATAACATTACAAAGGGTTTCGAGATGTCAAGAATAGGTAAGCGTCCGATAATAGTTCCGGCCGGTGTAAAGGCATCCACGGACGGAAAGGTGGTTAAAGTAAACGGTCCCCATGGCTCCCTTGAGCTCCCTGTGAGGCCCGAGGTAAAGGTAGACATAAAGGGGGCCGAGATCCTGGTTACAAGAGACAACGACAGCAGGATCTCGATGTCGCTCCACGGGCTTACGAGGACGCTCGTTGCCAATATGGTTAAGGGTGTCACCGTCGGATTTGAGAAGAAGCTTGAGATAATAGGCGTCGGCTATAAGGCGGACGTTCAGGGTGATACCGTAAATCTTTCTCTCGGTTACTCCCACCCGGTCAAATACGCTCTTCCCAAGGGTATAAAAGCGACTGTTGAGAAGTCGACCCTTGTGACTATCAAGGGCCCGGATAAGCAGATCGTCGGGCAGGTGGCGGCGGATATAAGGGCCTTGAGGGGTCCTGAACCATATAAGGGAAAGGGCATCAAGTACGTGGATGAAGTCATAAGAAGAAAGGCCGGCAAGGCTGGCAAGGCCGCCGGAGGTAAATAAATGAACGGAATCGTAAAGAACATAAGCGGTTGGGAGAGAAGAAAAGCCAGGGTAAGGAAGAGGGTCAAAGGCACCCCCGAAAGGCCCAGGCTTAATGTATACAGGAGCAACAAACATATATACGCGCAGCTTGTAGATGATACGGCGTCCGTTACTCTTGCGGCCGCGTCCACCAAAAGCAAGGACCTGGCAGACGCGAAAGCCAAGAAGCTTGATTCAGCTAAAAAAGTAGGCGAACTTATCGCCAAGATCGCGCATGGAAAAGGCATAACAAAGGTCGTTTTCGACAGGAACGGCTATTTGTATCACGGCAGGATCAAGGCCCTTGCCGAGGGGGCGAGAGCGGCCGGGCTCAATTTTTAAATATATCGTACCGGGTCAACGGGTCTTTGGACACGGCTACTTTTCAGAGGAGGGTTTTTTGGAGAAGATAGACGTAAACGCTATGGAACTTAAGGACAAGCTTGTATACCTTAACAGGGTCGCCAAGGTCGTAAAAGGCGGCAAAAGGTTTAGCTTCAACGCCATAGTCGTGGTGGGAGACGGCAAAGGCCACGTCGGCGTGGGTCTCGGCAAGGCTAACGAGGTCCCCGAGGCTATAAGAAAAGCCATCGAACAGGCTAAGAAAACGCTTTTCGAGGTGCCAGTGCTCGAAGGAACCATACCCTACGAGGTTACCGGCTCGTATGGCGCCGGCAAGGTATTTTTGAGGCCAGCCTCTCCCGGAACCGGTATAATAGCCGGCGGCTGCGTCAGGGCGGTTGTGGAATCCGCTGGTATAACC
>DAIDBB010000559.1 GCA_027310325.1 bacterium
CCGCCGGCCGCTATGATGGACGCTTCGTTCCTGATGCCCTCCTGCCTCAGTCTATCGTCCACTGCCGCCACGGCATGCTCTATCGGTATGCCGAGGTGGTCGCGGATTATCGAAGGCGCAGCCCCCGTGCCTCCCCTGAACCCGTCGATATAGACGATATCGGCGCCGGCCCTTACTATCCCGGAAGCTATGGCCGCCACGTTATGAACGGCAGCGATCTTTACTGAAACCGGCTTGTAATCGGTAGCCTCTTTTATCGCGTAAATTAACTGCCTTAAATCCTCGATCGAATATATGTCATGCTGGGGGGCCGGCGAAAGCGCGTCGGTGCCGACGGGTATCATCCTCGTTTTCGCGACCTCAAGAGGGATCTTTTCGCCGGGCAGGTGCCCGCCTATGCCGGGCTTCGCGCCCTGACCTATCTTTATCTCGACTGCGACACCGGCGTTAAGATAATCGGGGTTTACGCCGAACCTCCCGGAGGCGACCTGGACTATGATGTTGGACCTGTAAGGCAGAAGGTCCTCGTGGAGCCCGCCCTCGCCTGTATTCATCACGATGCCGCATTCCTTGGCCGCTATCGCCAGGACCTTCTGGGCGTTGAGGCTTATCGAGCCGTAAGACATCGGGGCGAAGATCATCGGAACCTCGAGCTTAATCTGCGGGGGCATCTTGGTCTTAAGCCTGCCCTTCTCGAATTCAAGGTTCGACGGCTTTTTCCCGAGATAGGTCCTGAGCTCCATCGGCTCCCTCAGCGGGTCGATGGAAGGGTTCGTGACCTGGCAGGCGTCTATGAGGAGATTATCGAAAAGTATCGTATACGGCAGATCGCTTCCCATGCCTGTAAGCGGGATGCCGCCGGTTTCAGCCTGCCTCTTTATGTTCCTTATATTATTGTAGCCCCAGTAGGCGTTCTGCTTGAACCTCACGGGGTTGTCGAATATCTGTATGGCCTCAACCGGGCAGTAATGGTAGCACCTCAGGCACTTGACGCATTTTGCGGTGTCGATGAGGACCCTTTCGCCTCCCCACGAATACACCCCCCATCCGCAGTTCTGGATGCACCTCTTGCACCTTATGCACTTTTCATGATCGATAGTCGCCAGATACTCGGGCGGCGCCAGACTCTTAAACATTACTTCCTCCGGTATTTTTTAAGCCCCCGCGGAAAACCTGCGGGGCCCTATATATCTTCAACGCGCCGTCTATCGAGGACAAGCGCATACAGTCCTATTATTCCAGCTCCACTATCACGGGCTGACCCGCCCTCGGCGCCCAGATATTGTCGGGCGAAGGGCATATGGCCCTTATGGCCGACTCTTCGCTCGCCATATAGACCATGTCGTCCTTGGTGGCCGCCACGAGGGGGCGGAGCTTTATCCTGTCGTTCAAGCCCACAAGCCCCTTACTATGCCCGAAAAGTATGGAGAAGGGGCCGTTTAAGAGGGCGCTCCCGTACGTCTGCCTGAGGGCCGTAAGCGCGGCCTTTTCGTCAGGGCCCTTCTCATCGACGTTCTTCCAGAACGGGGAGGCGAGGGCCAGGCACGCCGTGGGCACGTCAAGGCCGTGCCTTCTAATAAGAAGGTCAAGTAGATATGCCGCCACTTCCGTATCTGTAAGGAGGGTAAGCTTGTAGCCGTACATCTCCAGATACCTCTTGTTGATGCCGTAGGACGATATCTCGCCGTTATGGACTATCGACCAGTCAAGGAGCGTAAACGGGTGCGCCCCTCCCCACCAGCCGGGCGTATTCGTCGGGAACCTCGTGTGAGCGGTCCAGATGTAGCCCTCGTATTCCTCTACCCTGAAGAACTCGGCTATGTCGCAGGGGTTTCCAACGCCCTTGAATGCGCCCATGTTCTTTCCGGAGCTGAAGATATAAGCCCCACCCATTTCGGAATTGACCTTCATCACGGTATTTACGACAAAATCGTCCTCCGCTATGTCCCCGAGCATCCTGTCTTTAAGCGGCCTTATGAAATACCGGACCAGGAGCGGGCTTATCGGGATGTTCTTTACGGGGAACGTCGGTATCTCCTCGACCTTCTCTATATGGTAGTTGTTCTTCAGGTACTCTTCAACGTTCCATCTGACCGACGGCTCGTCGTACATTATGTGGAACGCGTAAAAGTCCTTGAACTCCGGATATATCCCGTAAGCGGCAAAACCCGCCCCAAGGCCGTTGCCCCTGTCGTTCATCAGGCACAGGGACTTCACGATGCCGGCGCCAGAGAGCCTCTCCCTTTTTTTGCTTATAAGGCCTGTTAGCCCGCAGCCGGATATGTCTTTCTGATAATTATGGTTCACCGATCGTCACCTTCCTATGAAAATTAAAGGCAGCGCTACTCGCCGCTTTTATCCGCCTGGTGTTCCTCAAGCCGCCTTTTTTTAAGGAGCTCGTAGAGTTTCCTGAACTCCTCGGAGCCCGTGGCCTTCGGTTCAGGAAGCCCAAGCTTCTTTCTGGCCGGCATGGCGGGCTCCCCGAGCCTCGAGGTCTTGACTAACATATCCCAACCTCGCTTTACCTGGGCGGGATGAATGCCTTTTTTCGCCGCGAGCGTCCTCATCGACGTCATCGCGTTCTCGAACCCGTAATGCTGGAAGCATATCTCAAGGCAGTGATGGCATTCGAGGCATTCCCAGATGTGCCTTGATGTAAGCCATTTTTCGTGATTGCCCGCGAGTATGTCCTTTATGACCGCCCTTGGGTCATACCCCGGTATGTTCACGCACGACGGGCAGATGCTGAAGCATGCGCCGCACCTCCCGCACATCTCAAGGAGCTTAAAATTCAAAGTAGCATCAAGCATAACCGCCTCTATAACAGGGCCGCGAATTGAACGGGCCAACAGGTTCCCGGTACCTTAAAATCGATCTAACCCAATACGCCCGGTTCGTTAAGCCCCTCTTCAAAGGTGTTTACATAGGCCCCGGGGGGCCGGGAGTCCTTCCCACTTTTTAATGAACGGCGCACAATCGACCCTGTGAGACGTCATCCCCAGTTCCTCGGCCGTAAAGCCCATGGAAAGCCCCAGGAGCTCGGTATAGTAGATGACCGGTATGCCGAACTTCTCCCCTTCTTTTTCCATCAGGAACTGGTTGTTGTCGAACTGAAGGAAGCACGACGGACAGCATAGCACCATGGCGTCGGCGCCCAACGCCTTAAGCTCCCTCAGTTTAACGCGAGCGAAATGAAGCGCCATGTCATGCTCGTCGACCCTGTCGAGCCCCTGCCCGCAGCACATCATCTTTGTCATGTACTGGAGGCTTTCGGCCCCCATCGCCCTTATGAGGTTGTCGAACTTTTTGGGATTGAGCGGGTCGTCGTTCTTTAGCGCGTGCGACGGGCGTATCATATGGCAGCCGTAATGGAGCGCTATCTTCATCCCGGTAAAATCCCTTTTCATCTTCTGCTTTATGGCGTGAACGCCGACTGCGTCGTGAAAAAACGGGATAAGGTGCTGAAGTTTTGCCGTCCCCTTGAACTCCCTGCCGACTTCCTTTAAAAGGGAGTTGACCTCGTCTTTTTCCCTGGGGTTTACCTTAAGCTCGCTCTGGACGGTAGCGAGGTTCGATACGCACCCGGTGCAGGGGCTTACGAGATCGTAGTTCTTCTCATCGACCAGCGCCACGTTTCTGGCGGCGGTCATCACGAATGCGCCGTGGTCTATGTTATTTACGAGTGATTTTTCGGGACAGCAGGTGAACCCGTCGATGTCCCTGTATGGCAGCTTAAAGCTGTCCAGCACTATCCGGGTGGATTTCTCAATAAAAGGAAAACGGGTCTGTATGGTGCAACCCCAGAATACCGCAAACTCTTTCATCTTCTGATTCCTCTATATCTACGGCAATGGACCGTGACAGGAATATGGTCTAAAAATCGCTTGCGATTCCAGCCCGCCGGTCGGCGAGGCCGGAATCACAATAAAATCTGAAACGTTCGGCTCAGCTATCCGGAAAAGAAGCTGCGCGTCTTTAACGGAACTCCGCGGGTACAAAAAAATCCGGCCTACACGGGATCGAGCGCTAAGCAGCTGCTTAATCAGTTGCTTCTAGGCGGGCACGCATGCATCTACCGGGCAAACTTCCGCGCACTTCGGTTGATCGAAGTGTCCCTTGCATTCGACGCAGACATTGGGGTCGATGACGTAGATC
>DAIDBB010000588.1 GCA_027310325.1 bacterium
GAAAAAAGGATACTCGAGATAGTGCCGACGGAGCTCCATCAGAGGACGCCTCTTATAATAGGCAGCAGGCTCGACGTGATGGAGGCCGAGTCGTTCTTCAACGCCTGAAAAAGGACAGACGGGCGGGGGAGGGGGCGTGCAGAATGGATGAGCTCAGTAAAAAAGCGCTTCGTCTTGAGTACCTGACCGTCGGCTACAATATCGCCGAGGGGGCCGCGTCCATCATCGCGGGACACATGGCCGGAAGCGTCGCGCTCGCGGGGTTCGGCTTCGACAGCGCGGTAGAGTCTGTCTCGGGTGTCATACTCATATGGCGCCTGAGGAAAGACGCCTCAGAGCAGGAAGAAAGGCTCGAGAAAAAGGCCGTTCGTCTCGTGGCAATGAGCTTTTTTGTCCTCGGCGCGTACATCATCCTGGAATCCGTCGAAAAACTCTACTCCGGCAAGCGCCCTCAGCCGACCCTTCCGGGGATAGTCATCGCGGTCCTCTCGCTCATGATCATGCCGATGCTCGCTCGCGCCAAATCCAGGGTAGCGCTCCGGTTAAAAAGCGTGTCCCTCGCAGCCGACTCCACGCAGAGCTTCATCTGCGCTCTCCTTTCGATGACGCTTCTATTCGGGCTGGGCCTCAATTATCTCTTCAAAGCCTGGTGGGCTGACCCGGTCTCGGCCCTCATTATAGCCGTTTTTATAATATGGGAGGGTGTTGAGGCGTTAAGGGAGGGGGCTTAAAGACGAAGGTTGAACGAGGTGGGCTTGAGCTTTGTTTTATGAGCTCGGCGACGTCTCCACGGCGGAGCCAGACTGTTTTTCCCTGATCTTCTTAAGCTGCTTTATAATGGCGTCCGCGCGCGACCTGTAGTCAGCCGCGGTCTTGTTGTCCGGGTCGAGCTCAAGGACGACATCCCATTCCTTTATGGCAAGCTCCATCTGCTCGGCCTCGAAATAACCGATCCCCTTTTTAAAGTGCGCCGAGATGGAATTCTCCCTTTCGGCCCTGGCCCTTTCAAGGAGCTTCTTCGCATCCGCGTGGCCGGGGATATATTTGAGGACGAGGTTGAACTCGTCTATCGCCTTGTTGTATGTGCCGGAGGAGAGATATATCCTGCCCTTGTTATAGTGCATGTTCGCTATGAAAGAGGGGTCGTCGTTGTCATCGCTCCTGTCGGACTTCTTAGCGGTCGCGGCGGGCTGGGCGGGCCTTTTGCCCTCGTCGAGATAGGCCCGCAGTTCCTTAATCCTGGCCCTGGCCGTGTGGTTCGAGGGGTTCAATTTCAACGCCTCTCCGTATTCGCGCAGCGCCGCCGGGTATATCTCGGCGTTCTCGTAATCCTCTCCGAGCTCAGTATGCCTTATAGAGATGTCCTCAAGAACAGAAGCTATGTCGGACTTAAGCTTCTGGGCGGCCTTGTAATCGGGGTCATCCCTGGAGACAGTGTCCGCGAGCCGGCGCGCCTCGACAAGATAGCCCGATTTGTAAAGGAGCTCCGCCCTCGTGGACGTGGAGCCCTTAAAATAATCCCTGGTAAGCTCGACCTTGAGGTAATCCGGCGAGAGCTGGACGCAGCCCGCAAGCGCCAGAAGCGCGGCTATGGCAAGGAACCTAAAACGCAATGCCCTCTTTCTCCAGGTCCGGAATTTCATTCTCAAGCGCCTTTTCGACGTCTTCCAACCATTGTCCCTTGAGGTCGATGATGTTATAGAGGTCCATCTCCAGGTCTATCCCTTTTATCGGGACCTCCGGCATCCTTTTAGCTATGACATTGTCCGCGACCGCCCTGTAGACGGCCTCGCTTACAAGGATCTCCCCGCCCCTTGCCATCCCGGTAAGGCGCGAGGCGATGTTTACGGCCTCTCCTACAGCGGTATAGTCCATGCGGAGATGCGAGCCCATGTTCCCGACGATGACTGTCCCGGAATCGAGCCCGATGCCGACATTAAGGGGAGTAAGATTTTTCTCAAGGCGCGAGGCGTTCACTCTTTCCGTCGCCTTCTTTACCGCCACGGCCGCCTTTATCCCCTGCTCGAGGTGGCCGTCGCTCCGGATGGGAGAGCCGAATACGCTCATTACCGCGTCCCCGATGAACTTGTCTATCGTCCCCTCGAAGCTGAATATCGTCTCGGTGATCAGGCTGAAATAGCGGTTCAGGAGCTCGACTATCTCTTCCGGCGACATGCTTCCGGAAAAAGCGGTAAACCCCCGTATGTCGGCGAAGAAGACCGTTATGGTCCTTCTCTCGCCGCCAAGTCTTATCCTCTCCGGGTCCTTCAAGATCTCATCGGCCACGTCCGCGCTTACGTAACGGTTAAAAACACCTTTGAGGATCTCCTTTTTCTTAAGCTCCGAGGCCATCCTGTTGAACGACTTGACGAGATCCCCGAGTTCGTCATTCCTTATCTCGGGTATACGGTAATCGAGGTTCCCCATGGTTATCTCGGTCGTCCCCTTGAAGAGCCTGAATATCGGGCGAAGAAGGCCCGAGGCCAGCGGTATGGAGACGATGGAGACCGCAAGGATACCGAGGGCCGCCATGATGACGACGTTCTTTATGGCGATATGGACCCTGTTCTGTAT
>DAIDBB010000592.1 GCA_027310325.1 bacterium
TTGCCGTGGGCCTGCCGAGAGGCGGGGTGGTGATAGCCGCCGAGATAGCAAAGAGGCTCGGATGCGACCTCGACGTCATCATAGCGGGAAAGCTCCGGGCCCCATACAACCCGGAACTCGCCATCGGGGCCGTTAACGAGGACGGGCACGTTTATCTCAACAGGTCCATTGTCCGGGACCTGAGGATAAAGGACGATTACATAGAAGAGGAAAAAAAAGAGCGGCTTAATACGGTCTCGGAGCGGCTCGCCCTCTACAGGAAGGTCAAAAAAAAGGTCCCATTGAGGGACAGGACCGTTATACTGGCCGACGACGGTCTCGCTACCGGCTCAACCATGATCTCCGCGGTCCAGGCCGCGAAGGCCGAAGGCGCGAAAAAGATAATCGTTGCCGTCCCCGGAGGGCCGAGGGATACGGTGGAGCTTATAAAAGGGATGTCCGAGGTGACCGAGGTCGTCTGCCCTATGGTGCCGGCCGCCTTCTACGCGGTAAGCCAGCTCTACTTTGAATTCGGCCAGGTCGAGGACCGCGAGGTGGTAAATATCTTAAAAGAGTTCGCCGGAAAGTCTTAAAAAAGACCCTGTTTTTCACCGCTTTTGCCCCCCTTAAGCGCTTTCAGCATTACCTGTCCTTCAAAAAAGGCCCCGAAATCCAGCCCCCCTATCGGCTCTGATTAAAATCATCCATTTTAGCCTCCCGGTCTTTCCTGTTCCGGTACGTCCTTTCCTGAGGACTTGACATGCCGAGCCGACTTATAGTAAATTTAAAATGTCAAAATTGTAACTTATTCATCTTAAAGAACGAATACGGGAATATGAAGTGAAAACCTTTTTTTCAAAAAAAGGTGCTGTAGCATTCGTCCTGGCCGCATTGGCGGCGCCTTTATTCATAGCCGGCTGTGGGATGCGCGAAACTCTGGACGAGCTAGCAAACTACCAATCCCCCCCCACGGAAACCGAGACCCGGAAGATAAATCCAAGCGATTACTACGAGCAATACTACCAGGCGCAGGTCACAAGGGCGCGCGTGCGGCCCGGGGTCGTAGGCGTCAAGGCCCTGAGGGGACTCCCCA
>DAIDBB010000037.1 GCA_027310325.1 bacterium
CCCACAGCCCCTTTATCTGGCTCTCTTTTATAGACTTGACCTGGGCCTTAAACTTCTCGACCTTCAAAAGCTTGCTGGCTTCGTCATTGGTAATGTTGTGGCAATCGGCGCATTTGCCGGAACATCCCGGCCCCTGAAAGGCGGATGCCTGCCCGGGGCCTGCCGAGACCATGTAGGCAAAAGCCAGAACGGCCAAAAACAAGATTTTTTTCATCATTATCCCCTCTTTATGCGGCGTTTTTTAGGGTCTTTCGGGTGAATTCCCGGAAGCCCGTTCAAAAGCTCTTATCGACGGCTTAAGGGCCTGCGAGCCAAACCCCCTTTTATATTTATGGGTTTTTTAGGCCCAGTACGTCCTGCATGTCGTAAAGCCCGTTGGGTTTGTCCACTACCCATATCGCCGCCCTCACGGCGCCCATGGCGAAAGTGTCGCGGGAAGAAGCCTTGTGTACAAGCTCTATCCTTTCCCCGATGCCGCCGAATATTACCGTGTGGTCGCCGACTATGTCGCCTGCGCGCACGCTCTGTATGCCTATCTCTTCGGGCGTCCTCTCGCCAACGATACCCTTTCTCTGGTAAACCGCGACCTTCTCGAGGTCCCTGTTGAGTGTGGCGGCGATAACCTCGGCGATGCGTACCGCTGTGCCTGAGGGCGCGTCTTTTTTATGCCTGTGGTGGGCCTCGATTATCTCTATGTCATATTCAGGGCCGATAACCGAAGCGGCCTCCTGGACGAGCTTAAGAAGAAGGTTTACGCCTACGCTCATGTTCGGCGCAGCGACCACCCGGACCCTATGGCTCAGTTCCCTTATCGTTTCGCGCTGATGGTGGGAAAACCCCGTGGTGCCCATGACCAGGGCCTTGCTCATGGCCGCGGCCTCTTCAAGGTGCTTCATTGAGGCGTCCGGGGTGCTGAAGTCTATTATTACGTCCGACTTTTTAAAGGCCTTTTCCCTGTCAGCCGTTATCTTTATGCCCGACTTTTCGACCCCCGCTACCTCTCCGGAGTCGTGGCCGATGGCAGGGGAGTCTTCCCTTTCGACCGCCCCGACCAGTTTTACGAGAGGGTTCGACTGGATGACCCCGACTATGGACCTGCCCATCCTGCCGGCGGCGCCTGTTACAGCGGCATGTATCATGACGTCAACTCCTGGTAAGCCCGCCCCAAGACTTGAGGGCCTGCATGAGCTTGTTCCTGTTAGGTTCCGACATCCTCACCAAAGGGAGCCTGAATTCCTCTTCCATCATCCCCATTATCGAAAGAGCGGTCTTTACGGGTATGGGGTTTGTCTCGATGAACATCGAGCGGTGGAGCTGCTGGAGCCTGAAGTGGAGCTTTTTGGCCTCTTCCGTATCGCCGGCAAAGAAGCACCTTACCATGTCTGATACCGCTTTCGGGGTTATGTTCGATGTGACCGAAATAACGCCCTGGCCCCCGATTGAAAGGAGAGGGAGCGTAGTGAAGTCATCCCCCGAAAGGACGCAGAAACCCTCTTTCGAGAACTCCATTACGTCGCTTACCTGCTTGAGGTCGCCGGTCGCCTCCTTGACGCCAACTATGTTTTTTATCTCGGAGAGCCTGGCGACCGTCTCCGGGAGCATGTTTACGCCGGTACGGCCGGGCACGTTATATAGGATTATCGGCAGACCCGTCGATTCAGCGACCTTCTTATAATGCTCGTAAAGCCCCTGCTGCGTGGGCTTGTTGTAATACGGGGTTATGAGGAGCGCCGCGTCCGCGCCCGCCTTCTCGGCGTGCTTCGTAAGCATCACGGTCTCGGTTGTCGAGTTCGACCCCGTGCCCGCTATGACCGGGACCCGTTTTTTGGCGGTCTCTATCGTGAGATCTATGACCCTGTCGTGCTCCTCATAGGAGAGGGTGGCCGACTCTCCGGTCGTGCCGCACGGCACGAGGCCGTTTATGCCGTTCTCTATCTGGAACTCTATGAGCCTCTTAAGGGCCCCTTCGTCCACCCCGTTGCCCTTAAAAGGGGTGACAAGGGCGGTTATCGCGCCTTTGAACATCTTATTTTCCTTTCTCCCGGCTTTTGAGAGAACCTTTTTGTAAAAAGTTTCTCTCAAACTCTCTCCAAAAATTTTTAGAGTTCTTCCCGTGGCAGCCCCCTTTAATTACTTGGGGGCTGCCACGGGAACTTTAAAAGTCTTTGAAGGGGGTTTGGGGGAAAGTTTCTACAGAAAGTTTCCCCCAAAATACTAGAGCGTAAGCTCTCCGCTGTAGACCTCTACCGCGGGTCCCGTCATGTAGACCCGGTTGTCTTTTCTCGACCATTCTATCTTCAATACCCCCCCGTCAAGGACGACGTTGACCGAATTTCCGACGAAACCCTTGAGGTTCGAGGCCACGGCAGCGGCGCATGCCCCCGTGCCGCACGCCGGGGTCTCGCCGCTCCCCCTTTCCCATACGCGCATCCTTATCCGGTTTTTATTGATTACATGAACGAACTCGACGTTCGTCCTTTTTGGGAAAAACCCGTCAGTCTCTATCATCGGCCCGTAAGCGGCAACGGGAAACGCTTCGGCGTCATCGACGAATATCACGCAGTGGGGGTTTCCCATGGACACGCAGGTGATCGAAAACACCCTGTCCCCCGCCTGAAGCTGGTGGTCTATGACCTTTCCCTCGGCGACCGTCGGGATGAGGCGTCCTTCAAGGACCGGCTCTCCCATATCGACCCTTACGAGGTCCCCGTCTTTTTCCGGTCTTATTATCCCGGCGAGCGTCTCTATGGCAAGCCGGGGCTTTTTTGAAAGCTTCCTTTTCCAGATGTAGTTGGCCATGCACCGGATGCCGTTGCCGCACATCTCCACCCTGCCGCCGTCGCTGTTGTAGATGTCCATCCTGAAGTCGGCTGTTTTCGACCTCTTAAGGAGGAGCGCCTGGTCAAACCCGACCCCGAGCCTCCTGTCGGAAAGCCTCTTCAAGACCCTGGAGACGTTGGGGACATCCTTTGTCCGGCAGTCGAGAACGATAAAGTCGTTGCCCAGGCCGTGCATCTTTGTAAAGGTCAACTTCATGAATATAGATTAAAGGCCAAAGAGATAAATTTCATTGACTTATTTCCTTTTCTCGCGGGCGGCCCTGCTTTCAACGAGTTTTTCGGCACTTATGAGGTCTTTTAACGTCTCCCTCTCCCTTATGACGGAAAAAAACCTGCCGTCGGCCATCACCTCGGCCACGCGCGGCCTCGAGTTGTAGTTGCTCGACATCGAGAACCCGTAGGCCCCGGCGCTCATAACGGCCAGAAGGTCTCCGGATTTCACCGCCGGCACGGACCTTTCCCTGGCAAGAAAGTCCCCGCTTTCGCAGATGGGACCAACAACGTCGGCGGTCAACTCCTCCGCTCTGGTCTTCTTTACGGCCTTTATCGCGTGATACGAGCCGTAGAGGCTTGGCCTTGCG
>DAIDBB010000047.1 GCA_027310325.1 bacterium
CCCTAAGGTAGTCCCTGTTGTTTAGCGCAATTATGTCCTTGTCGGCATTGGACTTCAATACGTCGAACCCGTAGATGTCTACGTACCTGGGGATTTTCATGAACGGCCCCTTTTCGACTATCGCCGCGCCCTCGACGTTAAGGACCCTCAGTTCTCCGAAAAATCCGTCAGGCTTTCTGAACTTCTGCCCGATTAGAACCGTTCCGCTACCGGGGACCTCTACCGTCCTCATGAGCCAGCCTATGCCCTTTATTGTTACCCTGTAATCGTTGTCCTTGAACTCGATCACGGAGCCATAGGGCCTGTTGTTGAAGAGGGCCGAAACATAGACGGCTTGCCCAAGCGAGGTTATCGCGACGTTATCGGCGCCGGGGAGGGCCTTTATCTCTTTTATTACCTCGAGCTTATCGGGGCCCCTTTTTGCTATGATGACCTTCTTTTTCGATAGGAGAAATAGCTCCCGCGTGCCGTCTTTTCTTATGTCGGTTTCGGTCATTCCTGTGAAAAGCCCGTCGAACGGCTGGCTCTTCCAGAGCTCCGGGGAGGGCTTGCTCTCCTCGGATTTTATTATGAAGCCCTCGTCCTGGCCCTTCTGGGGCTCCGCCAATATCAATGCCGGATAGAGGAGCACTAAAAGGCCTATGAGGAGCTTTAAGGAAGCAAATCTATTTTTAGATAGCGCCATTCGTTATCCTTTAGCCGGGAGCTTGTAGTGAACGAGCCTCTCGACCGTCTCTCCTTTCTTAAGGACATTCTCATATATCTCGTCCACGTCTTTTTTCGTGACGTTCCTGTACCAGACCCCCTCGGGGTATACGACGAGGGCGGGACAGAACTCTCCTTTGGGATCGGTCTCCTTGCAGACCGAAAGGCACCCGCTTTTGGATACCTTCACGTCCTTCGGCCCATCGCTCTTTACGCGCTCTTTAATCATCTCGTAAAGCTCTTCCGACCCCTTCGCTGAGCAGTTCTTGCCCTGGCATACGAATAGGTGCGTCCTGTATGGTTTCATCGTCCGCCTCCATGTTTAAGGGTATCATAATAGAGCATTACGCCGGATTCATCAACTAAAAAGTCTTTTCTACGGCGGCTGAAATCATATAATATATCGGATACGGGGGGGCAAGTTTTGAGAAGAACCGGCAGAACTAAGGGGAGCGATTGCGAGCTGACTTACGCTGGCAAGGAGCCGAAGGCCAAGGTGATATCCTCGACGCCGCCGGCCAGGCTTAAAAGGATCGGTACCTTCGGGGAGAACCCGGACGGCTGGGCGAATATGCTCATCGAGGGCGATAATCTCCGTGTCCTTAAGTCGCTTCTCGGGATGAAGGAGAATAATGAGCTAAAAAACCGGGACGGGAGCCCGGGGGTAAGGCTCATCTACATCGACCCGCCTTTTTCAACGGGACTCCGGTTCAAGGGGAAAAAGGCCGAGTCGGCCTATGACGACAAGCTCACCGGTTCAAAATTTATCGAATTCATTCGAAAGCGGATAATATTCTTTAGAGAGCTTTTAACCGAGGACGGCTCTGTCTACGTCCACCTTGACTGGAAGAAGGCCCACTACATAAAGGTGATAATGGACGAGGTCTTCGGCGAGGATAATTTCCTTAACGACATCATATGGAGCTACGGCGGCAGGGGGGCGAAATTCGTCTCCGGGAAGTTCCCCCGTAACCACGACGTGATACTGAGTTATCGGAAAAGCTCGCACATATTTAACAGGACCTTCATTGAAAGAAGGCTCCCCAAGGGCGCGAACGGCTTTAAAAAAGACGAATCGGGCAGGTGGTTCAAGACCTCGCCCAGGGGAGACTATACCAATGAAAGCGTCGCGGCCCTCTCGAAAGAAGGGAGGATCTACAGGACCAAAAAAGGCAACATCAGGATAAAATACTTCGTGAGGGAGGATGGGGAATATCTTATCGAGGATAAGCTCGTGGGGGACGTCTGGGACGACATCCCGGATGCCATGCACCTGTCTGAGGCGGAAAAGACCGGCTATCCGACGCAGAAACCCGAGGCGCTCCTTGGGCGTATTATAAAGACCTCGACGCGCCCGGGGGACATCGTGCTCGATGCCTTTGCCGGCGCGGGCACTTCGCTTGTAGCCGCTGAAAAGCTCAATAGGAGATGGATCGGGATAGACTCTGGAAGGCTTTCGACGCGCACAATCCGGGAC
>DAIDBB010000067.1 GCA_027310325.1 bacterium
GCCTAAGCGAGGGGCACTGGGCGCTTCTTGATTTTAACGACGTTGTAGCGCATGTATTCCTTGAGCCCGTCAGGATCTTTTATGACCTCGAAGGCCTCTGGGCCGAGGCCCCTTTCGTTGAAGTCAAAGACAAGGCGAAGACAAAAACGGCATCCAGACCCGCCAGGAAATTCAAAGAATAAAAAACTCCTGCTGCAAGCCGTAGCGTTCAAAAACCTCCGTAGAGTCGTGCGGCAAGCATTGGGGATCAACCCTAAAAAAGATTGAAGATAACTTTTATCTGCGTCGGGAGCGTAAGAAAGACCTATATAAAAGACGGCGTGGAGGAATACCTAAGTAGGATCAAAAGATATTCACCGGTAGAGGTCATCGAAACAAAGGAAGGGCCTTCATCCTTTAAGATGCCGATAGAAACGGTCCTGAAGGACGAGGGCGAAAGGATATTCAAAAAGCTTAAGGCCGGGAACCGGGGAGATTACCTCATCGCCCTGGATGAAAAAGGAAGGTCTTTAACCTCAAAGGGTTTCGCGGACTTCATCGACCGAACGATTTCAGGAGGTAAAAACAGGCTCGCCTTCATCGTTGGCGGGGCCTACGGGCTTCATGATAGCATTACCGGGATGTGCGACATGGCGCTGTCGCTTTCGGCAATGACCCTGCCCCACGACCTCGCGAGGCTGGTCCTAGCCGAGCAGGTATACAGGGCATTTACGATCATAAAGGGAGAGCCTTACTCCCATTGACCTTTTAAGGAAGGTCCGAAAGAAAAAGGTTTTTTTTGACGCCCCGGGAAGGTAAGTTCAAGCGGCTCTCTGATACGTCTACTGAAGAACAGAGGAATTATACGATGTATACAAAGATGCTTCTTTTCGTAGTCATAATCGTACTTAGCGCCTTTTTCTACCTCCATACGCAGAATCCTACGACGGTCACTTTTGTAGTCACAAAAGACCATACGTATGTCATGCCCGTAACGCTCCTTCTTTTCGCGGGTTTTTTTGCCGGGGCGTCCTTCGCGGTACTAAATTCGCTTCTTATAGACGCTAGAAAAGCGATAAGAGAGATGCGCTCCCGGCGTGAGAACAGGCTCCGCGCCCAGGCCGAGGAAAGCTACCGTAAAGGGATGGATGCCCTGGTAAAGGGCGACACCGCCGTGGCCAGAACGCTTATCGAAAAAGCGCTTAAGGCAAAACCATCTGATATCGGGATGACAATAAGCCTCTCCGAGACCTATATAAGGGAAAACAGGCCCAATGATGCGCTTAAAGTCCTGGAGAACGGTTTTCAGGCCAACCCCGACTCGATAGGGACGCTTATGGCCCTGGCGCGGTGCGCCTCCGATTCCGGGGATTCGCTCAGGGCTGTAAGGGCCTATGAAGAGGTCCTGCGGCTCGATCCTAAAAACCCGTATGTGCTGAGAAAGCTACGCGAGTTCAGGATAAACGAGGGGCAGTGGCCCCTGGCGGCGCGGCTGCAAAGGACCCTTGTCGACTGCGAACAGGACGAAACGCTCTGTAAAAAGGAGAGGAAGCTCCTTACTGGCCTCCTTTTCGAGACCGCCAACAGCCTCCTCGAAGAGGGAAAACTGAACGACGCGGTCGTGAAGGTCAAGGAGGTGCTCAAGAACGATATCTCATTCGTCCCGGCCCATATACTTCTTGGCGAGACGCTTTACAGGCAGGGCAACGTGAAAAACGCCATCAAGGTCTGGGAAAAGGCCCACAGCAAGTACGCGAACTCCGAGCCGCTTTTTTTAAAGCTTGAGGATGTTTACATAAAAGAGTCGGCTCCCGAAAAGATACTGGAGAAGTATAAAAGGGAGATAATGTCCCGTCCGAATGACACTAACCTGAGGCTTCTTTTATCAAGGCTTTATCTAAGGCTTGAGATGGTAGACGACGCCATAGAGGAGCTTGAGCGTCTTCACCTTGATGGCGAGGACAGCTTCTATCCCCAGATACTTCTCGGCGAGGCGTACCTGCGGCGCAAGCAAGGCGGCAAGGCCGCCCATCTCTTCCACAAGGCCCTGAGCCTGGGAAGGGAGTTCATGCCGCCCTTCGTGT
Organism: bacterium; assembly: GCA_027310325.1. Taxonomy (GTDB): domain Bacteria; phylum Desulfobacterota; class GWC2-55-46; order GWC2-55-46; family GWC2-55-46; genus JAKAIQ01. The sequence continues at coordinate 2,064 of DAIDBB010000067.1, forward strand.
GCCTTGTCTGCGGAAAAAACTCCAAGGCGTGGGAGCCGAGATGCCCTTCGTGCGGGGAATGGGATTCCCTTCTTATGAATGCGGTACCGTCAAAGACGAGCGCGGCCCGCGCCTAGCGAGTCCGTTCAGCCTCTTATCTATCCCCGGAGAAAAGGAGAGCTACATAGTGAAGCCAGTCTGTCTTATTGTCATGGATGGCTGGGGCATTAACCCGGATACCGACGGGAATGCAACGGCCCTTGCCAGAACGCCGAACCTTACCCGCCTCTGTAAGGAATATCCGGTAACTACGATAGACACCTCGGGTTTCTCTGTAGGGCTTCCCGACGGGCAGATGGGAAATTCCGAGGTGGGCCACCTTACCATGGGCGCGGGACGAGTCGTCTACCAGGAGCTAACGAGGATAGGTAAATCTATCGAGAGCGGTGAGTTCTTCAGGAACCCCGTATTAAACGGCCTTCTGGAAGATATAAGGAAAAAGGGAACAGCCCTCCACCTGATGGGCCTCCTTTCTGACGGTGGCGTGCATAGCCACATGAGCCATCTTTTCGCGATACTGGACGCTGCTCAAAAAAAAGGCATAGGCAGGGCATATATCCACGCGTTCCTGGACGGCAGGGACACACCTCCCGCGAGCGGCAAGGGGTATATGGAAACGCTTGTTAATCACCTGAACAGCTTCGGATCGGTCGCTACGATATCCGGACGCTACTACGCCATGGACAGGGACAACAGATGGGACAGGGTTAAAAAGGCTTACTACGCCATGGTAAAGGGCGTAGGATTAAAGGCCAAGGACCCTGTGGAGGCCGTAGAAGCGGCTTACAGGAACGGGGAGACGGACGAGTTTGTGACCCCGACCGTTATTGTCGATGATAGCGGAGCGCCGAAGACGATAAAAGACGATGACGGGGTAATATTCTTTAACTTCAGGTCCGATAGGGCCCGGGAGCTGACGAAGGCCCTTACCGGCAACGACTTCGACGGGTTTGACCGGGGCGAGAGGGTAAAGCTCACGGGCTTTGCATGCATGACGGAATATGACCGGAGCTTCAAACTACCAGTCCTTTTTAAACCGCAGGGACTTGTGAACATACTTGCCGAGGTATTGAGCGCAAGGTCTCTACGCCAGTTCAGGGTAAGCGAGACGGAGAAGTACGCGCATGTGACCTTCTTTTTTAATGGAGGCAGGGAAGAACCGTATACCGGAGAAGAAAGGCTCCTGATACCCTCGATAAAGGACGTACCGACGTACGATAAAAAGCCGGAGATGCGCGCAATCGAAATAGCCTCTGCCGCTGTGGAGAAGATTAACGCTGGGGGATATTCCTTTATCCTTATGAACTTCGCCAACGGAGACATGGTCGGCCATACCGGTGTGCTGGAAGCGGCTATAAAGGCGTGCGAGACCGTTGACAGGGCCATAGGCATGGTCGTGGACGCGGCGCTCAAGTGCGGATGGGCCGTTATAATAACCTCGGACCACGGCAACGCCGAAATGATGATAGACAGGGCCACCAATTCGCCTCATACGGCGCATACGACGACCCCTGTGCCGTTTGTACTTGCTGACCCGGATAAAAAGGGAGTTAAGCTCAGAAAGGGAGGAGGGCTTGAGGACGTTGCCCCGACCGTATTAAAAATAATGGGTATCGAGAAACCTGCGGAAATGACCGGGAAGCCGCTTTTTGAGGGCTTTTAAAGGCCTTTCCTGGAGTCAGTCGGTCTTTCGACAAGTCTTACGCCGGCGTGGTAACAGCACCAGAGGCTGTCCATGTTGTTATCGAAGGTCTTCTGTCCCGCATTTCTGAAGTCTATCCTGACCATGCTGACGCCGCCGGGGATTGTCGAGTTCATTTCTTCAACCACATGCCCTGTGCCCCATTCCGGATGCCTCAGGTGGATTACGATCTCTCCGACGGAAAGGAATAATTTTCTGATTTCACTTCGCATACGGCCCCGCATTTACCTTTAAATATTCTCTTTTTTATCTCCATGAGTCAAGAAGATTCTCGATCCACGGGGGATGGAAGACGTTTCCGGGTAGAAAAGGACTTTTTGTGCTCGGTGGACTGAGGTGTCATAACGGACGGTTTATGACAATTTGACATTTATGGGTTATAATGACATAAAAGAAAAAAAAGAGATGATTCCGATGCGATTACGCTGGCGGAATCAGTAAAAACTTCCGGACTATTCTATTCTCTGAACGGGTTTTTGCCGTTTTTAGCGGCAAAAAAACATCGAATTGGAGGGCTCCTATGGCTCTAAGTGATGCCGACAAGAAAAAGATCGTGGAGGCTCTTAACCTGGACAGGGCTTATGAGTTGGCGGCGATACTTCAGTACATGGGGCATCACTACGAAGGCGAAGGGATAGAGAGTCCTGCCATCATAAGCCTTTTTAAGAAGATATCGATCGACGAAATGAAGCACGCCGAGATGCTTGGGGAAAGGATAGTCTATCTCGGCGGGGTCCCCGTGCAGAAGCCTACGGATATTAAAAGGGGCGGAGATATAAAACAGATGATGAAAGACGACCTGGCGGCTGAAAACGACGCCATAGAGCGGTACAGGACCCACATAAAGCTCTGCGCTGATCTCGGGGACGCTACCACAAGGCGCATGCTCGAGGACATACTCTCGGTCGAGGAGGGGCACGCCGATACCTGGGAGACGACGCTGGGGATAAGAAAATAAAGATGAAGAATTTAACGGCAAAAAAATGGAGATGCGTGGAATGCGGATTCGTCCACGAGGGTGATTATCCTCCGGATGTCTGCCCTGTGTGCTACACGAAGAAGAACGCGTTCATCGAGGTGGAAAATGGCTGAGATGGGCGGATCCCGCAGGGGTCCAGGCGAAGGATCCTTGAGCCCTGAGACGGGGCCGGCGAGGGAGATATTTAAGCGCATCGAAGAAAAGGGGCCAATAACTTTCGCTGAGTTTATGGAAGTTGCGCTATACTGGCACGATGGCGGGTACTATACCTCTTCCAGGGACAGATGGGGCAAGGGCGGAGACTACATAACAAGCATTGATATAAGCCCGGCCTTTTCAAGGGCCCTGGCTAGAGAAATCCATGAGATGTGGCTAATCCTCGGAAGACCCGACGCTTTTGAGCTTATCGAGCCGGGGGCTGGAAGGGGCTGGCTCTCGAAAGGTATCTTCTCGACCGTAAAAGACCTTTACCCGGATCTTCACAGGGCGCTCAGGTTAAGGCTTGTCGAGAAGAACCCGTTCCTGAGGGAGGTCCCGTCGGAACATGTCACGTGGCACCGGGACTTGAAGGAGATAGGACGGCCTGTTACGGGCTGCATCATTTCTAACGAGCTCGTCGACAGCTTCCCCGTCCACAGGGTCGAACAGCGGGAAGGGCTTCTTAAGGAGGTTTACGTAGGCTTTGACGGCTCATCCTTAAAGGATGTATATGGGCCGCTTTCCACCCCTGAGATAGGGGATTATTTCAGGAAGGCCGGGGTCACGCTTGCCGAGGGGCAGAAAGCGGAGGTGAACCTCGATGCCGTGAGGTGGATGGGTACGGTCGCGGCGATGATGGAGCGGGGATTTGTAATAACGATCGATTATGGGCTTCCGGCGCGTGAGTTGTACGCCCCGGAAAGAAGGGATGGGACGCTGCTATGCCACTTCAGGCATACCGTAAACGACGACCCGTTCGTCAATATCGGGCTGCAGGACATTACGACCCACGTTGACTTCACTACGCTCGCGGCCGAAGGAAGGGCCCTCGGGCTTGAGCTTACGGGGTTTACGACCCAGAAAAACTTTCTCCTTGGCCTGGGGATACTTGAGGAGCTTTCGGCCCCGGGGGCTGACAACACGGATTTCGATAAAATAAGATGGAACCAGGCTGTAAAGGAGCTTATTATGCCTGGCGGCATGGGAGATGCCTTTAAGGTGCTTGTCCAGCATAAAGGCGTTGATAAACGGGATATTATGTGCTTTTCATTCAAGGATATGAGCGGTTATCTTTTTTAAGCGCACGGTTACGGGTCTTGTATTATTCGGGATTATGTGGTAAGTGTACAGGACGCGCACATTTTTTGCCGCTTGAAGTTAAAACTCGGGCAGGGGGTATTTATGGAAGAGAAAAAAGACAGGCAAGAAAAGGGCAAGAAGGCTGAGAAAGAGAAAAAGCACACTTGCTCCATATGCGGAAGGCCTTCGGAGACCGTCATATGCCGCGCTTGCGAGGACAGGATAAGGGGTGAGGCCCTTGAGCATAAGCACGAGATCGACAAGGCGGGAAGGACAGATTCGGGCAGAAGATAGCTTTTTAGATACATTAGCCGCCGTTCTGAAAAAAAGGGATCAAACGGAGGACCATGCCAGGCAAAAAGACCATAATCGACGAATTGAGCATCGCTTACAATACCGAGATCGCCGGTTACATGTTCTATACCACCGCCGCTGATATGGTCGAGGACAAGAAGGGAAAGAATATTTTTTCTCATCTGGCCGGTGAAGAACTGGATCACATAAGGGTCATCTCCACGATAGCTGAAACCGTCAAAAGCGGGGCCGGATGGATAGGTTACGAAGCCGCGCTTAGGGAAAGCAGGACGAGAGAAAAAGGCGCCCCGATATTTCCTAAGGAAAACGAACTCGTTAAAAGGCTCAAAACGAACCAGACTGACCTTAATGCCGTTAAAATTGGCGAAGAAAGCGAAGAGGCCGCTGTAGCGTTTTATTCCAATCTCCTCAAAGACGCGAAAACCGCGGAAGAGAAAGTCTTCCTGACAAAGATGCTCGAGATGGAAAAAAATCATCTTAAGATGCTCAGGTGGGAAAGAGAATCGCTCGTTAAGACCGGGTTCTGGAGCGGGTACATGGAATATAGCGTGGAGAAGGAGACCGAGTAGAAGATGCATGACGCGATAGTCGTAGGGCTAGGACCCGCGGGTTCCACGGCAGCTTACACCCTGGCATCCCGCGGGCTTAACGTTATCGCCTTTGACAAGGAGAAGTTCCCGCGGTACAAATCCTGCGGCGGCTGCATCTCCACAAAGATAGAGCGGACACTTGACTTCGACATCTCCGGGGTCTTCGAAGATACGGTGTACGGGGCGACCTTTACATATAAATCAGGAAGGTCGACCGACATCATATCCGACCGACCGGTCGGGCACAATGTCATGCGTGACAGGTTTGACGCGCTCCTGGTCTCCAGGGCAAAGGGCGCGGGAGCAAGCATAGTGGAAGGATGCAGGATAACGGGGCTCCGTGATGAAGGTTCATACGTCACGGCCAGGTGCGGGACAGGTGAGACCTACCGGGCCAGGTTCCTTATAGGCGCTGATGGCTCTTCCGGGTTTGTGGGCAGGGAAGTCTTCGGCCTTAACCCACGGGAATGCGCAGTATCCATAACCGCCGAGGTACCTTACAACCGCAAGGAAATGAACGTCTCCGGAAGGCTTTTCATAGACTTTGGAGGCATCCCTTTCGGATACGGATGGATATTCCCTAAGAAAGATTTTCTTTCCGTCGGCATAGCCGGGGACGCGGCAAAAGTGAGGGGCAGGGTCAAGGATTATTTCAACTCCTTTGTATCAACCCACGAGATATTAAGGGGACTTAAGATCGACGGTAAGATAGGCTGGACCGTGCCCATATTCTATAACGGCGCAGCCCCCTCCATAAAGGGAAGGGTAATACTCGCCGGCGACACCGGCCACCTGGTGGACCCGTTTCTCGGCGAAGGCATCTATTACGCCATAAAGACCGGCAAGGCCGCCGCGGATACCGTTGCGGACTGCGTAGCCGGGGGCGAGACCGACCTGGCTGCGTATCAGGTATGGCTCGGCAAGGAAATATATCCCGAGTTCAGGGCCGCTGAAAAGCTGAGCGACCTTGTATACAATCATCCGAGGCTCTGGTACAGCATCCTCGAAAAAGACCCTGGAATAATGCAGAAGTTCTATGATGTCATAAGGGGCGTGGACAACTGCGATTCATTCTACAACAGGGTCTATCAATCCGTAACGTCAAGGCCCTGGACGGTGTTACGCAGATGGGTCGCGAGCAGGTTTCTAGCCTCATAGACAGGATTTTCCCGCTATTTTTCCAGATCCCCCCGATTATCCGGTAAGTGACTCCGTAGCCGGACGCCCCGCTTGCACTTCCAAGATATCAGCAGATGAGACCTAAGGCACAGCCGTTTAGACCGGTTCGGTGTATGCTAAACCGATCATTTGTGCTAATATACCCTTGCAGGAACAAGGGGGTATGATGTCGACCGAATGGAGCGGGACTTTCTCGACAGGCGTCGAATGGCAGGACAGGCACCACAAAGAGCTTTTTAAAAGGATAAACGCTCTCCTTGACGCCATGAACGCAGGCATGGGAAAGGAGGAGGTCCTGAGATTATTTAAATTCCTTGATGAGTATTTCGTACTCCATTTCGACGCGGAAGAAAAGGCCATGTATGAGACCGATTACCCCGCTGCCCTTGCCCATGTCGCCGAGCACAAGGGCTTTATCGCAGAGATAGCTAAGCTTGAGGACGAATGCCGCCGCACAGGCATGTCCACGGCCCTGGTGATAAAGACCCAGGGCAAGGTCGTAGACTGGCTCCTAAGTCATATCGCCAAATCGGATAAGGCGCTCGGCGCCCATATCCTTAAAAAAACAGGCCTGAGGAATCGAGTCGAATGAAAGCAAGGCTATTGAAGATATTACCGGCCTTTTTACTTCTCGCGGGAAGCCCTCTTCAGGCGTCCGCGGGTACGATCAAAAGCGCCTCGTACTGGATAAAAAGACTCGCTGCGCCGGATGCTCTGGTCCTTACGCCCGATGAGATAAACGGGTTTAATAGATATGTCCTCGGCAAGACAGACGAGATGGCTGATATGGAGAAGTTGCCTCCGGCCATATCAGGGCAACAATTGACCTCCTGGCTCACCTACGACCCTCTTCCGGAAAACGAAAGGTTCGGGCCGGACGGAAAAAGGGCCAAAATTGAATTCTTCTCGGAACTCCGCGAGAACATGAACTTTGCCGGGATCAGGGAATCAAATGGGATCAGGTTCGGGGTTGCGGTAAAAAGGGCGGATATAAGGGCTTTTCCAACGGATAGGCCGCTCCTTAAAAGGCCCGGGGCGCGCGAATTCGATACGGTCCAGTACTCGAGCATATACCCTCCGGAAAGGGTGGCGCTCCTGCATACCAGCAAGGACGGCCTGTGGGGATTTTTCCAGACAGGTCTCGTAAGGGGATGGATAAGGCTTGATAACATAGCCTTTGAGGACAAGGAAAAGGCGGTTTTTTCAGGTAAGCCCCTCGTCATAACGGGCAGCCACGTGAAGGTTTATGGAGATAAGGGCTTGAAGCGGGCGCTCGCTTCGGTGCCGATGGGGGACGCGCTTCCAATTGAGAAGGAAAAAGACGATACTTCCCCCTGGATGGTAAAATTCCCTCAAAAAAATGGCGATACTATATCATGGGTCGACGGTTACATAGACTCCCGCGCGGACGTGCGCGTCGGCTATCTGTCATATACGAGAAGAAATGTAATTACCCAGGCCTTCAAGATGTTGGGAGAGAAATACGGCTGGGGCGGAAAGGATGGGAGGCGCGACTGTTCGGAGTTCGTCAAGGACATCTTCGCGTCGATGGGTATAAGGCTTCCGCGAAACTCCCATGAAC
>DAIDBB010000125.1 GCA_027310325.1 bacterium
GAGGAGGTAATAGAGGCGGCCGTAAGGGAAGACGTGGATGCCATAGGCATAAGCTCGCTTACCGGGGCGCATAACGTGATATTTGCGAGGCTCTTCGAGCTTATGAGGGAAAAAGGGCTAACGGTGCCCGTATTCGCGGGCGGCACGATCCCGGACGAGGAGATACCGGGGCTTAAAAGGATGGGCGTACTGGAGGTCTTTTTGCCCGGCACGCCCCTTGACGAGATAGTAAGATTCGTGCAAAAGCTCGCGAAGGCCTGACATGGACTTTAGATGCGGGGTCGTGCAACGTGGACTGAGAAACGGGCGTCCGGAGGCGGGTTTCGGCAATGAAGGTGAAGGCTCTGAGTAAAGCTATCGCCGCGGCGGTCCTTATAACGGCCCTTCAATCCGTCCCCGGTGGGGTTGCTCCCCTGGCCGCCGGCGAGAAAGTCCCGATGGCGGCCGGGGCGTCCGTCAAGACAGCGCTTATCGTCCCAGAAATTTACAGGAAGGATACGTTTAAGACGGATAGGACCCTAATGGCCCCGCCCGGGTTCATTGTGTCGGTCTTCGCCGCGGGACTTAAGGGCGTGCGCTTTATGGCCGTGGGCTCTAACGGGATCATTTACGCGAGCATCCCTTCGGAGGGAAAGGTCATCGCCCTTGTCGACGAAAAGGGCGACGGCTTCGCCACCAGCGTATCCGTCTTCGCCGAGGGTCTCGACAGGCCCCACGGGCTTGAGTTCAGGGGTAACGACCTGATAGTCGCCGAGACCCAAAGGCTGCTGCTCTTCAAGGACGCCGACGGAAGGCTAAAGGCGGACGGCATGTCGATACTTTCAGAAGACCTGCCCCCGGGCGGGGGCCACTGGACAAGGACGGCCGCCCTCGGCCCGGACGGGGCGTTATACGTGTCGGCGGGGTCGAGCTGCAACGTCTGCGTTGAGAAGGACGAACGGCGGGCGACTGTATTGAGGTTCGCCGGACCGAAGGCGGAGGTCTACGCCAGGGGCCTCAGAAATAGCGTCGGAATCGCCTTTGACCCCGATACAGGCGAGCTCTGGGGCGTCGATAACGGCCGGGACTGGCTCGGAGACGATCTCCCGCCGGATGAGCTCAACAGGATAGTGAAGGGAGGAGATTACGGATGGCCTTACTGCTACGGCGCGAGGGTCCCGGATCCCGAATTCGGGGACAAAAAAAGGTGCGCGGGGACAACCCCTCCAGAGGTCTCCATCCAGGCGCACTCGGCGCCCCTGGGGATCGCCTTCGGCAAGACCCTTGAGTTCCCGCCCGCTTACAGAAACGCCCTATTTGTCGCATACCACGGGTCCTGGAACAGGAGCGTGCCGACCGGGTATAAGCTCGTTATGATCCCTTTCGAGGACGGGAGGCCCGCCGGGCCGCCGGTTGATTTCATAACGGGCTGGCTCGTTGACGGGGCCAAGTGGGGGCGTCCCGTGGACCCGGTAGCGGGCAGGGACGGCAGCCTGTACGTGTCGGATGATTACGGCGGCGCGATATACCGGATTGCCTATAGAACCGGGGACCGGAGGCCGTAAGAGATGACGGAGCGCACCGGAAAAGAAACGCGGGAGAATAAGCCGGGATTTGCGCGCAAATTTTTTGCGCCTTCCGTTTTTCTTATGAACCGGCTCAAGTACCTTAGAAAGTTCATATTGATAAGCGCCTGTTTCGCGGTCCCCATCGCGGTATCTATGTTTCTCCTGATCTACAAGAATATCGACTACTGGAGGGGATTTACCCGGATGGAGTCCGAGGGGGTCCGGAATATCTCCATGATAAGAAAGCTTTCCGACGACGTCCAGACCCACAGGGCACTGGCGATGATCCTTGCCGCCGGGGACGCTTCGGCCCGGGGCAGGGTCCTTTCGAACGAGTCCGAGGTCGACTCAGAGCTTAAGGATTTAGACGGCATCATCAAAGGCCCGAGTTCCAGAAAAAAGTGGACGGGCATAAAGGACGAGTGGCAAAGGCTTAAAGGTGAAGGGCGCGCGCTCCCTGCCTACGAGATATACGAGCGGCACAACGCCGCGGTCCGTGACCTGAGACTGCTGATAGAGACGGAGTCGTACGACAGCGACCTCATCCTCGACCCCGACCGCGAGAGCTTCCTTTATATCAACCTCATCGTAAAGGACCTCCCGCGCCTCACGGAGCCCATAAAGCGGCTGAACGCCATGGGGTCATATGCCCTGGTAAAAAAGAAGCTCGCCGCCGACGAAAAGGAACGGCTAATAGCCGTGTCCGGGGAGGTAAGGGGGAGCATAGACGCCCTTAAGATAGACCGGGACATCCTGGCCGGCCAACCCGGGTCAAAAACGGAAGCCTCCCTGACCAAGGTAAGCGCCTATATCGATACGATAGTCTCAAGGTCGGAAAATTACCTCAGGCTCGTGGACAGGACGATCATAAGGGCGAAAAAGATCGACATGCCGCCATGGGAGTTCTTCGAAGCGTCGAGGGCCGGCTTCTTCAGGCCCGTCAGCGAGACCTATGACGCGTCAGGGGCCGCGCTCGCCGATATCTTTTCGTCCCGCTTGAGGCTTCTTAACGGGCAAAGCCTGGTCGCATGGGGAGTTACGATAATGATAGTCGCCCTCGTATTGTATCTCCTCGCGGGGTTTTATGTCTCGGTCATCGATACGGTCTCAAGGCTCGGTGCCGCGACAAGGCAGATGAGCCTTACCGGGCTGCCTGAGACCATTAGTCTCGAAAGCCGGGACGAGCTCAACGAGGTCGTCATGCTTTTTAACAAGGTGGCGATAGCGCTTCGAAGAAGTCACGAGGCGTTGCTGCACTCCGAACGGCTGGCCTGGCTCGGGAGCTGGGACCTGGACACCGTTGCCAGGACCATGGAATGGTCGCCCGGGATGTACCGCATATACAGGCTCGAACCCTCGGAACTGCCGGCGGGGCGGCTCGAAGCCCTCTACCTGAAGGTACACCCGGACGACGCGGGCGTGGTCCGGGAGAATATCGAAAAAGGGATAGGCGCCGGGGTTATCCCGTTCTTCGAATACAGGCTACTGCTTAAGGACGGCTCCGTGAGGCACCTTTCCTGCGAGGGTAAGGCCCGCCCTTACAGCATGGGAAGGCCGATAAGGATTACGGGCTTCGTGCAGGACATAACCGACAGGAAAATGGCGGAAGAGAAGATGCTTGAGGCGCTGAGGAAGGTAAAACAGTTAAGCGGGCTTCTTCCAATATGCGCGGCCTGCAAAAAGATACGTAATGACAAAGGCTACTGGGAAGGCATCGAGAAGTACATAGAGAGCCATTCGGAAGCGGAATTCAGCCACAGCATCTGCGACGACTGCGTCAAGAGGCTCTACCCCGATTTTCACGGGAGACGCCCCGATATCGGGTGAGAGTCCGTTTTTCTACCCGCTTATCGCCCCCCTTGCGCCGCGGTTATCAGGGGCCGTTGACACCCCGTTTTCCTCATCTATAATTTTGAAAGAAGCCTTGAATCGAGCTTATGCGGCGACAGGCCGCGGCGGCCGCAAGGATGCCTTTTGACGGCGAAAACTGGTTTTATTCCCCGGGCCTCGACATGCTCAAAAAAATAAGCCGAAGAGCGCGCCACGTCCTCATTGGTATAGCTGTCCTTTTCGCCTTTTATAATATCGTCGGCTTTTTTTTGTTCCCTTACGCCCTGAAGGCGGTCCTTTTAAGGAAACTACCCGAAACTCTCCATCGCGAAGCCTCCATAGACGCGGTAAGGTTTGACCCGTACAGTTTCACTCTTACGATAAAAGGGTTCAGTCTCAAGGAAAGACAGGGGCCGGGGACGTTTATCTCTTTCGACGGGCTGCGCCTTAACCTCCAGGGCCGGTCGCTCCTGAGGAAGGCGCTTGTCATAAAGGAAATTAAGCTCATAAAGCCTTTTATCAACGTCATCCGCAATGACGACCTGTCATACAATTTTTCGGACCTCCTGCCCGGGGGCATCCCGGCCCCGGCCGCCAAAACGAAGGCCCCGGCCCTTAAGTTCTCCTTCAATAATATACAGATAACGGACGGGAGAGTGGGCTTCGACGACAGGCCGAAAAAGGTCACCCACAGCGTAACGGAGATAGCCGCGACGGTCCCGTTCATCTCCAACGTGCCGAAAGAGGTGGACATATTCGTAAAGCCCTCCTTTTCAGCAAAGGTGAACGGCGCCGTTTTCAGGGCCGAGGGCGAGACCAAGCCCTTTGCGGACACGCTTGAGACGCTTCTCACCGTGAATTTGAAGGACGTATCGATACCGTATTATCTCGCGTACTCGCCGATACCGCTCGACTACAGGTTTAAGTCAGGGGTCCTCGGCGCCAATCTGGTCATTTCGTACAAGGTATTCGCCAACAGGGAGCCGTCCCTGTCCGTCAGAGGCCCGGTTGATTTTAAAAAGGTCGTCATCGAGGACCTTAATGCGGGCCCGATGGTCGACCTCCCGTCGCTTCACGTCGACATGGCGTCGGCCGAGCTCTTTTCCCGGAGCATGGACCTCTCCTCGATAGTCTTTCAGAGGCCGCGCGTGTACCTTACGCGGTATAGAAATGGAAGATTGAACCTCATGGCCCTCGTGCCGAAGATGGAAAAACCGGGGGCCCCCGAAAAGACAGGGGCCCCTGAAAAAAAGGCGTCCCCTGTTGTCCTCAGCGTCGACAAGATCGAGCTTCGGAGAGCTGGATTTTACTTCGCCGATCTCTTCAAGGAGACGGACTTCAAAAAGACCATGGAACCCGTGGACTTGACCGTGTCCGGCTTCAGCAACTCCGGGGAGAAGCCCTCGGCTGTAAAGATGTCCTTGAAGAACGACCAGGGGGAGGGCGCGTCGGTCGACGGGAACGTCTCGGTCAATCCCGCTTCAGCCGACCTCTCGTTCGATCTTTCAGGCATCGATCTGTCGGTCCTCAACCCCTATGTAAGGCAAATGGCGAACGTGGTCATAACGAGGGGCCGCGCCTCGATCTCCGGCAGGGTTGCCGCAAGCTTTGCCGCGCCCGTTGGGCTCAAGGCCTCTTTCAAGGGGGAGGCGCGCCTCGCGGGGCTCTCGGTCCTGGATAAGCTCAATAACGAGGTCCTCCTCAGGTGGGCCGCCTTGAGCCTGAGCGGGGTGGACGCCGGATATAATCCGATGAGCGTTAAGGCAGGCACGGTCGCCCTAAATGATTTCTATTCCGACGTGATAATCGACAGGGAAGGGAAATTGAACCTCGGTAACATCATGGTAAAGACAAAGCCAGAGGGAGGGAAGGCCGGCGCTCCGGCGAAGGCCCCCGCCGCGGGCGAAAGGCCTGACATAAGGGTAAATAGGGTCGTCTTTAAAAGAGGGCTCATAAGCTTCAAAGACAGGCACATAGAGCCGAACTTCTCCGCGGACATAGCGGACATCAGGGGAACGGTATCCGGCCTTTCGTCCGCGGGGACCAGGGCGGCCGACGTCGACCTGTACGCAAAGCTCAATAAGTATGCCCCGGTGACCATTACCGGCAGGGTCAACCCTCTGGGAAAGGACCTTTTTGCCGACCTCCATGTCTCGCTGGACGACCTCGATCTTTTCCCGATGACGCCCTATTCCGGAAGGTACATCGGATATACGATAGAGAAGGGAAAGCTCTTTTTAGACCTCAAATACCGGATAGAGGGAAAAAAGCTCGACTCCTCGAACAAGGTCCTTTTGGACCAGCTAAACCTGGGAGAAAGGGTCGAAAGCCCGGTCGCCCTGAAGCTCCCGGTGAAGTTCGCTCTTGGCCTGCTCAAGGACCGGCAGGGTAGGATCGACCTTGACATGCCCGTATCCGGGACCCTGGACGACCCTCAGTTCAGCATAAGCGGCATCATCATAAAGATGATCGTAAACCTCATAGTAAAGGCGGCCACTTCGCCGTTCGCGCTCCTCGGCACTATCTTCGGCGGAGGCCAGGACCTCGGCTACGTGGAGTTCGGCCCCGCAAGCGCGTCGATAACGGATAAGAGCGCCAGAAAGCTCGACGCGCTCATAAACGCGCTCTACAACAGGCCCGCCTTGAAGCTCGACATAGAGGGCCACGCCGACATAAAGGCCGACAGGGAGACGCTGAGGGAGCAGAGGATAACGAGGAGCATAAAGGCCGAGAAGTTCGCCGAGACCGTCAAGAAAGGCGAAACATCCATGACCATGGACGACATGGTCATCGGCCCCGGGGAATACGAGAGGTACCTGTGGCTGGCCTACAAAAAAGGAAAGTTCCGCAAGCCCGCCAATATCCTCGGCCTCACAAAAAAACTTCCCGTTACCGAGATGGAGAAATTGCTCCGCGAGAACACAGTAGTCAGCGACGATGACCTGCGTGAACTCGCTTCAAGCCGCGCAAAGGCCGTGAGGGACTACATAGGAAGCTCCGGGAAGGTCGAACCGGAGAGGGTATTTATCGTACAGCCCAGGTCCCTTTCGCCTGAGAAAAAAGAGAACCTTCCTGACAGCCGTGTCGAATTCAAGCTCGAATAGACGCTTTTACCCCGGTGGCGACGACATACTAAGACCGAAGAGAAAATTACAGAGGAGGCCTTTCCGACATTGAATATTAACGGCAACGCCAAGTATTATCAATCCGCAATACCCCGCTTTTAGGGCATTTCTTGACAGCGGATAAATAGGATATACACTTCTTTCATGCGCACCCCCAAAATCACGGAGTACAAGGAGGAGGCCCCATGAGGAAACTTGCAGCGCGGTTCAGAGTGTCAGTATTACTCTTCGCGGGACTGCTTTTATGTTCCACCGCAGGCTACGCGGAGGACCTTTCCGGCTGGAAACTCCCGCCCGTACCCGTCCCGGCGGACAACCCCCAGTCCGAGGCGAAGACCGCGCTCGGCAA
>DAIDBB010000153.1 GCA_027310325.1 bacterium
GTACAAGGCCGGCAAGGACAAGCTCTTCGGGTTTTTCGTCGGCGAGACGATGAAGGCGACAAAGGGCCAGGCCAACCCGCAGCTCGTAAATAAGCTCTTGAAAGAACTCCTGGCCAAATAAAAAAAGGCCTATATGTAGCCGTATAGCTTATAAACGGCCAGTCCCCCGTACTCCCATACGGTCTGTTTAAAGAGCGCAAGCCTCTCGAACGGCCCTCTCATCTCGCCCGTATAATCGCTTATCGGCGCGGGATAGCACTCAAGGCCCAGTTTCCCAGCTATGAGGGCCGCCCTTCTCATGTGCGTCGGGGAGGTTACAATCAGGCAGGTTTTAAGTCCGTTCTCGGACATGTACTTCCTGACGTTAACCAGGTTCTCGTAGGTATCGCGCGCGGCCTCGTCTATCGCCCGGTCCTTATCAGGGATACCGAGCCTTGAGGCGGCCCTCTCCATAAGGTCGGCTTCCGACGACTGCGCCGTCCTTGCACTGCGCCTTATCCCCAGGACGGTATGCAGCAGCTTCCTTGAAAGACCCTCGGGCGCGCCGCCGGAAAATATTATCCTCGGCGCGTACCCTTCCCTGTAGAGTATCAACCCCTTCAACAGCCTCTCACTCGAGGCGCCGGTAAGGCTATTTCTGTAAGACCCTCCCCCAAGGACGACGACGAGGTCGGTCTTCCTGATCTCTTCCTGAACGACAAGGGGCCTCGCAAGCCAGTTCGCGAAAGGCGTATACATCACAAGTAGCATGCCCAGGGTGAAACTGAATGCGAACCATTCGACGAACCATATGAATCTTTTATGCTCTTTCGGTACCTTCAATACTCCTCCTCTAAATACAGATGAGTTACCTTAACGTACGGATGTCGCCCTGCCTCAATGTGACCCTCTCCTTGTCGAAATACTCCAGGACCTCTATGGCGAGCTTTCTGCCGCAACCGAGAAGGTCCCTGAACTCGGAGGCCTTCACGCTTCCCTTCGCCTTAATATAGGCCCCAAGTTTCTCTTTAGCCGACCTGACGTTGTCCCCGGAGACAAAGACCCCTTCCCGGAGCTTTACCACGTCCCCTTTCCTCTGAAGGTACTGGAGCACACGGCCGACCTCTTCTTTTTTAAAAGGCATCTCCGCTATGTCCGCGGCATTAAGCGACGTAAACCCTCCGGAAAGACGTTCCATGATCCGATTCTCTATTACCGCATCTCCGTTTTTTAAGGAAGCTCGGTGTCCCGCTAGACTCAAAACCGGCCCTTCCCTTCTAACGAGCCCCCCGGCAACGGATAATTTAAGGATTTCCTTGAAAAGTGTTTCCGCCTTGCTCTCATCAAGCCCGGCAGACATCTCTCCTTTAAATGCCTTAAAAAGCGCGTCCTCGCTCACCCCCGGCTCCATGGGGTGTTCCCTGTGATAGTCCGTCAAGTAAGAGACCATCTTTTTCTTAAGCTCGCCGGCCCTTTTTATGTCAACGATGAAATCCCCGATAAGGCCGAATACGCCGCCTGCCTCGATGGCGCCTTTTATAAGATCGTGACGCATATTAAGCATGAGGCCAACCTCGACGAGATCGAGCCCGACCCCCTTTTCAGGCAAAAGGTCCTGGAGCATATCCAGCGGCTTTTCGTAACTAAAAGAAACTTTTTTCTCGAACTTCCTCACAAGCCTCGGCGAGAGATATGGAACTACGACTACCCCTCCGCCGATGGTCGCGTTTATAGCGGGGTCCCTCAGTATAAAACGGTCCCCTTTGAGCATCAAAAGGGGCTTCTTAAGTATCAATCTGCCGGGCCTCCGGCGGCCTGATTGCATGGTTTCACCAAGGCGTACGACGGCGAGTGTTTCGCCGGTCAAATGGTGGACCTTGAGAAGCGCCCTTTCCTTTGGCTCACTGCCCGGAAGGAATTCAAAAAGGCAATCGACGTTAAGGTGCCTCCCGGTAAGGGCGTAGTCGGCGAATAGGCCGAGTGAGGGGGAAACGAGCATATGCCCCCGCTCGATATCGCCGTACGCGACGTTGGAAATATTAAGGGCGGCCCTCTCCCCGGCCGAGACCTCCTCCGCATCGAGATAAAGGCTCTGTATCCCCCTTACCCTCACTTTAACGCCGCAAGGGAATAGGAGCGCCTCAGAGCCCTTTTTTATCGAGCCTGAGGCGACGGTTCCGGTAACGACCGTCCCGAAGCCCTTTACTGGAAAAGACCTGTCTATGGGAAGCCTAAAAAACCCGTCGCCCGAGGTTCTGGGCGATTCGAGGGCTAAGGCCCTTATAAGCCCCTTAAGTTCAACAAGGCCCTTGCTTGTGACTGTTGATACCTCTACAATAGGAGAGCCGTCTAACACCGTATTCCGGACCAAACGCCCTATGTCCCTTCTTACCTCGGCCAGCCTTTCCGGACCGGCAAGGTCAGTCTTCGTTATGACGAATATCCCCCTTTTTACTCCCAGTAGATGGAC
>DAIDBB010000161.1 GCA_027310325.1 bacterium
ATCCCCGGCCTTGAAAAGGCCGAATTCGCCCGCATGGGAAAGCTCCACAGGAATAGCTACATAGATTCCCCCAGGCTCCTCTCGGATACGCTTCAGTTGAGGTCGGACGCCTCCGTATTCTTTGCCGGCCAGATAACCGGGGTCGAGGGATACTGCGAATCGGCCGCGGCGGGCATTATCGCCGGTATAAACGCCGTCAGGCTCTTGAAGGGTAAAGACCCGGTCTCGCCGCCGCCAACGACCATGACCGGAGCGCTTCTTAAATACATAAGCGATGAGTCCGTCAAGACATTTCAGCCGATGAACGCGAACTTCGGGCTCCTCCCGTTTATGGGAAAAAAAGGGAGGTCCTCCCAGGCGGAGAGGGCCGTGGGGGGGCTCACGGCATGGCGTAATGAATTTCTTGAAACTCCTGGAGGAATCTGATAGATTTACAGCCATGGATAAAAGGAAAGAGGTTCTCATAGGGGCCCTCCAGGACAAGGACGAAAGGATACGGGGTCTGGCCGCGGACGCGCTTGAAAAGCTCGAGATCCGGGACAAGCTCGATTTGCTGGTCAATAAGATAGAGACAGGGGAGATGCTCGAAAAGGTCAGGGCCATTTACGCCCTCTCCGAGCTCAAGGGCCCAAGGATAATAGAATGTCTCGGCAAGGCCTCGAAGGACTCTTCCGAGGACGTAAGGGCCGCAGCCGCGAGGGCGCTCGGCTCCACCGCTGACGTAAACGCCCTTCAGCATCTTGTGGAGATGATGAAGGACCAGAGCCCGATAGTGGAGAGGGCAGCCATAGAGGCGCTCCGTCATTTCAAGGACCCCCGCATCCTGGGCCATCTTATGCAGGCCCTTAGGAGCCCCGATCAGGGCGTCGTTGAACGGGCGCTGGAGGTCATAAGCCAGTACGGGGACAAAAGGTCTGAAGAGGCGATGCTCTTTTTCGCGGTAAAAGGCAACAGCAGGATGAGGTCTTTTGCCATCAAGGCCCTTGCCGTCATGGATAGGTAATTTTTATATCCCCGATTTCCGATCATTCCGCGCATTCCTTCTCAAAAAACGCGCCTATGTCTATGTTGGTCATCGCAGGGTTCACCGCCGATGCGATAGACACGTCTTTTCTTTCCGCGAGATCGACCTCAAACGGCGAACCGGTGTATTTACCTTCCTTGTCATACAGTACCTTTACCACCGGAGAATCGGAATTTTCACTGTGGATCTTTATCACGACCCCTATCTCGTTTGTGGAAAGTCTGACCATCGATCCGATAGGGAATATCCCCATCATATTGATGAAGGACTTTAAAGTATCGGGGTTGAAATGCCTGCCTGACATGCTTGCCATGATCTTTATCGCGTCTGCCGGGTTATAGGGTTTCTGGTAGACCCTCAGGGTCGTGAGCGCGTCATACGCGTCGCATATGGTTATTATCTGGCTTAACGGGTGGAGCCTGGCATTGGTATCCGGATAGCCGGAATAATCGTACTTTATATGGTGTTCCAGTATGAGCCTGCCGACGGTCTCATCCATGCCCTCCATCCTTTTTATTATGTTTGATCCGAGAAGCGGGTGCTCCTTGATCTTTTCCCATTCCTCGGAACTGAGGCCGCTCGGCTTTCTTATGATCTGTTCGGAAACGCCGGTCTTGCCTATATCATGGAGGAGCGCCCCCACCCCAAGGGCGTGAAGTTCATCTTTCTCAAGGTTCATGGCTCTGCCCAGGGAAATGGCCGTGACGGAGACGTTAACGGAATGGTTGAAAAGATAATTGTCGTAGTTTTTTATCATCGTAAGCCCGAGGACGGCGTTCTGGTCTGCAAGGACCGATTCGGTGATCTCATTTATGATGTTGTTTACCGGCCCGCCTTTCGGGATCTTGCCCATCCTTACTTCGGCCATCACGTTCTTTACCACGTCGACAGCGCCGTTGTATATTTCAAGGATGTTCTTCTTGCCGATAGGGACGGTCTTCAAGGTTATGTGGACTATCCCTTTGGAATGGAGCTCGCTCTGAAGTTCCTGTCCATGATATTTAGTTTCGCCGGCCAGGATATCGACGATGCCCGACAGCTCTTTTTCGGTAAACCCTTTCTCGAAGATGATCACATCGACGTTTTTCTCGCTCATGTAATGAATGATATCCTGGTACAATCTTTCGCCGTTTTCTATGGGGTCTTCTTCGAATAACAACGCCTCGTTGACAAGGCCTATCATCAGGTTGTTTTTGTTCTTGAGGCTCTCCGTAAGCGTGTCGTAGGCCTTTTTCACGGGAGCTATCGCGGCTGGATGTCCTGGGGGGTAAAGTTTTTTGCCCTTCAGTGCGGCGTTTATGCTTTTTAGTATCCAATCCCTGCTATCGAGTTCGTTCATTGAGTTCTCTCTTTTCTTTCAAGGATTCTTTTGCAGACGCTAAATAGCTCGCCCTCCGAGTTCTTGCCTGCCGCTTCGATGGCCTTATACGCCTCTGGTCCCCCTATCATGCCCAGCGAGTAAGCCGCCAGCGACCGCACGCCTTCATGCGACTTCTTCCCGAACCATACCTTCCTGAAGAGTATCTTGGTAAGGTGCGGCACCGCCTTCTGATCGCCGATGAGCCCCAGCGCCTTTATGGCCTCCTTCTTTGATTCCAGATCCTTGTCCTTTAAGGCAACCCTGGCAAGGGCGTCTATCGACAACGGGTCTTTAATAATGCCCAGGGATATTATAGCCTGGTTCACCAGGGCCTGATTTTCCTCTCCAAGGGCCCCGATGAGGATTTCGGTAGACCTGGGCGAAGGGATCCTCACGAGGCTTTTTAAGACCTCCTTTTTGACCCTGTCATCCGGATACCCGTAAGCGTTCTCGATGGCATTGATGGACCTGGCGTCGCCGAGTTCGCCTAAAAGGGACACCATCTGCCTTGTGACGTACCATTCCCGGCTATTTATCCGTTTTTCAACGAAAGGCCGCAGGTCGCCGCCGAAAAGAACGAGAGAATTATACAGGTTCCTCCGCCGGGCCGCATCCTGAGCCTCCGTGATCTCATCCAAGAGCGGTTCTATAGCCTCCGTTCCGGCGCTGAGGAGCATCTTTTGTATCGCCTTCCTCTTACTCTCCTCCTTGTTCCCCACTCTTACGGCGAGGAACTTCAGGACATCCTTGCTTAAAAATGAAGTCAAGCGCCTGTTGGCTTCAGCTATAATTTCCTCAGGAAGGTCGGATTCAAATGAGTGTTCGCAAAAGACCAGAAGCACGGGCAATAAGTCCTCAATTTTTTTTTCGGATGCTATTGTACCGGTTTTTTCCTTTATGCGAACGGCAAGGTCCTTGTACTTAAGGAAGTCCCTCTCCACCCTGATGCGCATGAGGAGTTCGGTCAGATCTTCGTTGGTCGTCTCCTCGGCAGTGACTTCTTTCTTGTCTTCGTCCGAAGAGGCTTCTCCCAGAGGCCCGTTGGTTTCTTTACTGACCGGCTCGATAACGGCTTCTTCCTCTTCTTTTTCCTTGAGCCCCTCTTTCAGCTTTTTAAGCTCCTCGTAGCTCAAGGAATTGACAAGTATCCCGGACACGTCCTTGCCCGCGAAGTATGCCTCTATTCCTCCTCTGGCCTGGATATCCTCGGGCTCGAACTTCAAGGCGGAAAGGAGCGTTTTCAAATCAGCAAGTGTCAGATACCTGGTGAAGGTTATTTCCTTTATGCGCCTGAAAAAGAATTTTTTTGCGAGCCCCGCTACGTCCTGATTCCCGGAAGCAATCAGGGCCTTGCTGTGATAAAACCCTTTATGGTCGACCTGCCACTTAATCTCGGGCTCTTCTTCCAATCTTTTTTTCACAAGCAGATAGCATTTCTCGAGGGCTGAATCGAGGTTAGGATGGCCCACGGGATAGAAATTATGCATCTTGACAGCCTTGGTCAGTTCATTTAGTATGAAACTGTAATTTTCCGATGATTCCTGGGGCATTTTTTTATCTTGGCCGCATAAAACACCGGACCCCTGTCTGGTGATGGAGCGGCTGTCCGAAGGACTCAATCCGAAGGCTTGTAACAGAAGAAACTGCCGACTCCTGTCGGCGGAGATCCGTTTTTTTTTAAAAAATTTTCCAAAATTATCATAACAAAACTGACTTTTTTGTCAATTATAAACAGCCGCTTGATTCTGGCGTCCCCGGGGGGCCGGTTAATCCACTTCATGCCAAAAGTTAAGTCAGTATATCTGTGCCAGTCATGCGGACATTCTTCTCATAAATGGCTCGGTAAGTGTCCCGACTGCGGGATGTGGAATGCCTTTGTCGAGGAGCTTGTAAGCCGGGAAAAAAAAGGGAGGGCCTCAGCAAAAGGAGAGGGCGCCCCGCCACAGCCCATCTCAATGCTCAATATGGCTGACGAGGACAGGATAAAAACGGGCCTTACGGAGCTCGACAGGGTCCTCGGAGGCGGCATGGTCCCCGGTTCGGCCGTTCTCGTCGGCGGGGACCCGGGGATCGGGAAGTCCACGCTTCTCCTTCAGGCGATGGGCAGGTTCGCCGGGGCCGGCCATAGGGTCCTTTATGTCACGGGCGAGGAATCGATGAGGCAGATAAGGCTGCGGGGCGAACGCCTGAAGGCACTTTCGCAAGACCTCCTTGTAT
>DAIDBB010000180.1 GCA_027310325.1 bacterium
GCATAGAAAGGATAGACGGGGTGCTTTTCACCCACCCTCACGCCGACCATATCCACGGCATCGACGAGCTGAGGGCCTTTAACCACGTCCAGGGCGGGGCTATACCCTGCTACGGGTCCGATTACACGATAAAAAGGGTTCGCGTCATGTTCGACTATATATTCAGCGATAACTCCAGGGACGGGTGGAAGCCAAACCTCACTACGAACGTCATCGACGCGCCTTTCAAGCTTTTCGACGTCGATATTTCGCCTATTGAGATAGCCCACGGAAGCGCCTCGATATTCGGCTACAGGATAAATGACCTTGCCTACATAACCGACTGCAGTTCGATCCCGGAAAGGTCGTTCGAGAATCTTAAGGGCGTTAAGACCCTCATCCTCGGGGCCCTCAGATTCAAACCCCATCCCACCCACTTCTCGGTCCAGCAGGCCCTCGACGCCTCCGCGAGGATAGGTCCGGTCAGGACCATACTTACGCATTTGAGCCACAGCCTCGATTACACCAGGGACAACCCGTCTCTTCCAGCCGGCATAGAGCTCGCTTACGACGGGATGAGGATAGAAGTGTAACGATGAAGTCCTCCAACAAAAAAACCCTTTTCTTGATAGCGCTATTAATACTCGGCTCTCTTATCTACTCAAACACCTTAACGGCCCCGTTCGTCTTCGACGACCATGGGACGATAGAAAGCCCGAGGATAACGGCCCTCGGGAACTTCCTACGCTTTTCTGGCACCAGGTACCTTACGGACCTGACCTTCGCGCTCAACTATGCCGCGGGCGGCTTCAACACCCTCGGGTATCATATCGTAAACACCCTCATACACATCGCGAACGCCGTTTTCGTCTATCTCCTCATCTCTCTCCTCTTTGAGACGCCGGCCTTACGCGGGGAAAAAACTGACGCGGGATTTATCGCCGCGGCCTCGTCGCTCCTTTTCCTCACACACCCGATACAGACGGAGGCGGTGACGTACATAAGCCAGAGGTACGCGTCTTTAGCCGCGTTTTTCTATCTTCTTTCGATAATACTATGCCTGAGGGCCCGGCTTGCGATCGACGGGAAAAAAGATAGTCCCGGCGCGTCCGCATTGGCCCTTTACGCCGGCGGCATAATAACGACCGCCGCAGCCCAGATCACAAAGGAGATTAGCTTCACTCTGCCGGTAATGATAGCCCTTATCGAGTTCACCTTTTTCCGAAACGGCATGAAACCCTTAAGGCGGCTCCTCTATCTCCTGCCCGTACTCTTAAGCCTTGCCATAATCCCGGCGATACTCTATCTGTCGAAGTCCGCGGGGGCGGGAGGCGGAGTAGCCGGCAAGCTGGGTGTACTCATGAGGGAGGACCTTTCGATACTGCCCCGCTACGACTACCTCATCACACAGTTCAGGGTCATAGTGACTTACCTTCGGCTCCTTTTCATCCCAATCGGCCAGAACGTCGATTACGATTACCCTGTCTTCCATACGCTCCTTTCCCCCCAGGTGCTTGTCTCTTTTATAGGGCTTTCGATAATCTTTATAGGGGCCGTTCTGCTCTACATAAGGTCGCTCGCGGGCAAACACCCGTTGGGCCTGGCCATTTCCTTCGGGGTCATCTGGTTCTTTATCGCGATCTCCGTAGAGTCCTCGATAATCCCCATCTCGGATGTCATCTTCGAGCACAGACTTTATCTGCCCGGCATCGGGATAATGCTCTCCTTCTCGGCTTTCCTTTCGTTCATGTCGAAAAGGCTTAAAATGAAGAAGGCGGCCATAGCGGCCGTAATCGTCATCGCGGCGGCAAATTCATTCGCAACTTTCGAAAGGAATAGAGTCTGGGGGAGTGAAATAGCGCTCTGGCGGGACGTTGTCAAAAAATCGCCCAACAAGGCACGCGGCTACAGTAACGTAGGTTATGCGCTCATAAAGGCGGGCAATACCGGCGAGGCCGTCGAATATTTCGGAAAGGCCGTAAGGCTTAAGCCCGAATTCTGGCTTACTAACTACAACATGGGAAACGGCCTCTTGCAGGCGGGCAGACCCGAAGATTCCCTCCCGTTTTTCTACAGGACAATAAAGCTCAAGCCAGATTACGCGAATGCTTACGCGAACCTCGGCTACGCC
>DAIDBB010000189.1 GCA_027310325.1 bacterium
GAGCTTAACGATTACCTGAGGCTCCTGTTCGCAAGGGCAGGCCGCGTACACTGCCCGAAGTGCGGCGCTGCCGTCCGGTCCTACGACCCCGAATCCACAACGAGCGAACTTATCTCGGGCGATAGAGGGAAAACCGCCCTCGTGGGCTTCTCCGTGCCCGCAAAGGGCAGGACAGCGGAAGAGCTAACGGATGCCCTTCTCCAAAAAGGCTTTATACGTGTAAAGTCCGGCACGGAAATAATAAATCTCGCCGAGGGCCCCATCCAGGGGCCTTTAACCGATGAGATAAACGTTATAGCCGACCGGGTCACGCTCGATGAAAAGGCGCGGGGCAGGCTTGTCGAGGCCCTTGAGACCTCTTTCAGGGAGGGCGGCGGGGTCGCCTGGGCCGAAGTCTCGGGCAAGAGGACTAGACGGTTCTCCGAACGCATGAGCTGCCCCGAATGCGGGGAAAGGGTCGAAAAACCTACGCCGCTCAACCTCTCTTTCAACCACCCTGTCGGGGCGTGCCCGGAGTGCAAGGGGTTCGGCAACGTCCTCCAATACGACGAGGACAAAATCGTGCCGGACAGGCTCCTAACGCTCCGCCAGGGGGCCATAGAGCCCTGGACGAAGCCCGCCTACGTATGGTGGTATGAAGAACTCGAAAGATACGCGTCGAAGTACCATATGGACCTGGACAGGCCTTTCCAGAGGCTTTCCAAAAGAGAGCAGGACCTTGTTTTCAAAGGGACGAAGGATTTCGAAGGCATAAACGGGTTCTTCGAACACCTGGAGACAAAGAAGTACAAACTGCATATAAAGGTCTTCATCTCGAGATACAAATGGCAGGTCCTCTGCAAGTCATGCGGGGGGACACGGCTCAGGAAAAACGCCCTCGGCGTAAGGATAAGCGGCAGGAACATCGCCGACGTGAGCCGCATGACAATAAACGAAGCGTCGGGATTTTGCAGGGACCTCAAGCTTACGGACTTTGAAAGGGAGATATCGCGGGAGATATTAAAGCAGATAACCCTAAAGCTCGATTTCCTCGGCCAGACCGGGCTCGGCTATATTACGCTAGATAGGCCCACAAAGACGCTCTCAGGCGGAGAGGCGCAGAGGGTGACCATAGCGACGCAGCTCGCCTCCTCCCTCTGCGGCGTACTTTACATACTCGACGAGCCGTCGATCGGGCTCCATCCGGTCGACATAGACAACCTCACGGGCCAGATAAAAAGGCTTTCTTCGATGGGCAACACGGTCGTAACGGTAGAACACGACCCGGCCGTTATAAAAGCGGCGGACTTCATAGTCGAGCTCGGCCCCGGGGCCGGGGAGCGCGGCGGAAGGCTCGTGTACTCGGGCGAGACAGGCGACTTCCTCAAAAACGCGCGTACTCTCACCTCGGATTACCTCTCCGGCAGGCTCCTCATACACGTCCCCAGATGGAGGAGGAACGGGTCCGGCAAATTCATCACGGTAAGGGGGGCGAGCGGCAATAACCTCAGGAACGTGGACTTGAAGATACCCCTTAGGACGATGACCTGCGTTACCGGCGTATCGGGCTCCGGAAAAAGCACCCTCGTCGTCGACACCCTCTACAATATACTCGCGGCGAATTTCGGCACAAAATCGGAGAAGGCCCTTCCGTACAGATCTATCGAGGGGGCCGGCAACATAAGCGGGGTCAAGCTCATAGACCAGGGGCCCATAGGAAGAACGCCAAGGAGCAACCCGCTTACCTATATCGGAGGGTTCGACGATATCAGACACCTTTTCGCGGGACTCCCTTCAGCGAAGGCCCTGGGGCTCACCCCCGGCCACTTTTCCTTCAATGTCCCGGGCGGAAGGTGCGAGGCCTGCAAGGGCGAGGGGGTCGAAAAGCTCGAGATGTACTTCCTCCCGGACGTATACATAAAATGCGCGGCCTGCTCCGGGAAAAGATACAGGGCGCAGGTGCTGGAGGTGAAATACAGGGGTAAAAGCATATATGATTGCCTCGAGATGACTTTTGACGAAGCGACCGGGCTCTTCCGGTCCGAAAAAAACCTTGAGAATGCCTTCTCCATAATAAGGGACGTCGGGCTGGGGTACCTGAAGCTCGGCCAATCCGCGTTGACGCTTTCCGGCGGCGAGGCCCAGAGGCTTAAGATAGCGCGGGAACTGTCCGAGGAGGCCAGGGGGGACCTCCTTTATATACTGGATGAGCCCACGACCGGGCTCCACATGGATGACATCAAAAAGCTCCTTTCCGTCCTCGGCAGGCTCGTCGACGCCGGCGGCACCGTACTTATCATAGAGCATAACCTCGACTGCATAAAGACGGCCGACCACATCATAGACCTCGGCCCGAGAGGCGGCGTTGACGGGGGCAGGATCGTCGCCGAAGGCCCGCCAGAAGAGATTATAAGGGCCAAAGAGAGCCTTACGGGGAAATACCTGAAGAAAGTCCTCCGATAGTACGGCCAGGCCTTTCGCGTTAAGCCCCCCGACGAAAAACGTCACTCCGGAAAATGTGAGTTTTCTCACATCGCTCTGATTACGCGGGTACTATAATTTAGTGCGGAGTAAGAAGTCATTGAAAATACTTACATGGACTTTCCATAATAAAAAGAAGGGCTTTCATTAAAGATTAAAAATAAAAGGGTAATTCGTCTTGACATAAATTCGACAAGCGGGTAATATTTAGGGCACCTGACCTAAAAGGACGGATTATGAAAAAGATACGCTTCATCGAGCCGAACCCTCCGGATTTCCATATATTCACGAGGATGCCTTTGCCGAGACTCGGCACGGTGCTTCTCAGCACCACCCTCAAACAGCACGGGTACGACGTCAAGACCTATGTCGAATCCGTCGGGGAACTTGACCTGAAAGACGTCCTCAGCGCCGACGCCGTAGGCATATCGACGATCACCTCCACCTCAAAACGGTCTTTCGAGATAGCCAAACTGGTAAAAAGGGCCGGGATACCGCTTTTCATGGGCGGCGCCCATGTGACCTACATGCCCGACGAGGCGCTTGAGTACTCGGATTTTGTCCTTAGAGGCGAGGCCGACGACCATATCGTGGACTTCATGAAGGCCATGGAAAAAGGCTCCGGGTTTGACGCCATACCGGGCCTGTCCTATAAAATTAACGGCGAAATATTCCATAACAAGACCGCCCCTTTCTGTAAGGATGTCGATAAGATACCCTGCCCCGACTTCACCTTGATACACGGCATGGAGGACGAGGGACTAAAGAAATTGCCGATTGCGCCGATAATGACTTCAAGGGGTTGTCCCTATGACTGCAGCTTCTGTTCCGTTACCGGCATGTTCGGCCAGAAATACAGGTTCAGGAGCAAGGAGCGCGTAATAGAAGAGCTCGTCCGGCACAGGGACTTCGGCGGCAAATGGGTGTTCTTCTATGACGACAACTTCTGCGCCCACAAAAAGCGGACGAAGGAGCTCCTTGCCGCGATGATAGACAAAAAACTGACCCCGTCGTGGACGGCGCAGGTAAGGGTCGACGTGGCAAAGGACCCGGAGCTTCTCGACCTCATGAAAAAGTCCAACTGCCACACGGTTTACATCGGGCTTGAATCGGTAAACCCCGAGACCTTGAAGCTCTACAATAAAAAGCAGTCGGTGGAGGACATAACGAACTGCATAAGGACACTGCACAAGAACGGCATACGCATCCACGGCATGTTCGTCTTCGGCTCCGACCAGGACACGACGGACACGATAGCCGAGACCGTAAGATTCGCCAAGAAAAACGACCTCGATTCGGTCCAGTTCCTTATACTGACGCCGCTTCCAGGGACCAAATGCTACCGCGACCTCGATACCGAAGGCCGCATAATAACAAAAGACTGGAGCCTGTACGACGCTCACCACGTCGTCTTCGAGCCGAAACTCATGAGCTACTACGAACTTCAATCCGAGACCATGAGGGCCACGAAAGAGTTCTACTCCATAGGCCAGATAGCGAAAAGGGCCGCGCGCCTCGACCTCTTCAACGTCTCGATAAAGGCGTACGGCCACAGCCTTACGAAGAAGTGGATCAAGAAGAACCAGTACTTCCTTGAATATACCCGAGCGCTGACCAGCGCAGGCAGAAATATCGAACTCGCGGCGAAAAAGACCGCCGAGGACATAAAAGAGAAGTTCCGTCAGCTGGAACTCTCAGGCGCGATAGCTCTGCCGAAAAATTAGCGTCAAACTTAAGATCCAAAGGGCAATGGAGGTTCATATTAAAAGGAACTTTACAAAGGCTTTACTATGTCTTGTTTTCCTGACGGCTGGGGCCGCGGGCGCAAGGGCCGAATCCGCCCCTGAGGCGCGCTCAGCCGATACCCTTCAGGCGCAGGTCGTGGCTTCCATAGACAGGACAGTTCCGTCCCTGGGCACGGAAGCGGGCGCGGACGTATTTTCGCCCGAGTCGGCCTCCGACATGGCGGAGATCCTTTACTACGACAAGCTCTTAAGCACGGGCGCATACTGCCCGTCGTCCTATGACGCCGAGGTAAGCTACTCCGCCTCGAACCGGGAAGACATAAGCTGCTCTAACGCGTTCGCCCAGGCGAGCGGACCCGAGGTGCCGGTAGTAGTAAACAGGAACGTCAAGTCCTTTATCTCATACTTCCAGAGAAGCGGGAGGAAACACTTCGAAAGATGGCTCGGCAGGAGCCAGACCTATATGGCGCTCCTCAGGAACACCCTGCGCGAAAAAGGGCTTCCCGAAGACCTTTCATACATAGCGTTCATAGAAAGCGGACTCAACCCCACGGCCAAATCGAGGGCAAAGGCCGTCGGCATGTGGCAGTTCGTAAGGGGGACCGCCCAGAAATACGGACTCAAGGTCAACTGGTGGATAGACGAAAGGATGGATCCAGAAAAGGCCACCAAGGCCGCGGCCCGGTACTTTAAAGACCTTTACGGCCAGTTCGGCTCCTGGTACCTTGCCGCCGCCGGATACAACGCCGGTGAAGGCAGGGTCTTGAGGGCCATGAAGAAGCACCGTACCGAGGACTTCTGGACGCTCGCAAGCTACAGGCGTCCGCTCAAAAGAGAGACCAAGGAATATGTCCCGAAATACCTCGCGGCAATGCTCATAGCGAAGGACCCCAAGAGCTACGGCTTCGAGCTGAATCCGGGCGAAAGCCTCGCCTACGACAAGGTAAGGGTCCAGCAGGCCACCGACCTGAGGGTCATAGCCGAAGCCGCGGGAACGACCACGGAAGAGATCAAAAGGCTTAATCCAGAGCTCCTGCGCTGGTTCACGCCTCCGGACTATCCTGATTACGAGGTAAAGATACCAGCCGGGACGGCCCAGCAGTTCGAAGAGAACATAAGCAAGGTCCCGGTGCAAAAACGTGTCGTATTCCTGAAGCACAGGGTCGCGAACAGGGAAACCCTCGCCAGGATCTCTAAAAAATATAAGGTCCCGGCCAGCGAGATAGCCTACCTGAACAATCTCGGCAGGACCAGGCGCCACGGCATAAGGCTCCGGCCCGGCACGGTCATATTCATCCCGGTAAGGGCCGGCATGAAGAGCAACAATACGCTGGCGGATACCGTCTCCATCCTGGAATACCAGAGCTAATGACTTAAGCCCGGCAAAGCCGGGCTTATTCTTTTATCCTGTTTTTTCGCCGTAACTTTTCCGCACCGAGTAAACGATTTCTCGTAAAAACCTTTATTTTATGTTATCGTGTTGCAAGCGGCCTGTTTGAAGATTCGAAACAGGCTTTGCGCTTTTTTGCGTTTAAAAACCGATATAGACACAGGTGATTTATGATCTCAGTTAAAGATGCGGTAGAGGTAATCCTTAAAGAGATAAAGCCCCTGGGCGTCGAGAGCCTCGACATAATGAGCGCCCTGGGCCGCGTCCTCGGAGAGGATATAGCCGCCGCGAGGAACAACCCCCCGTGGAACAACTCCGCCATGGACGGCTACGCCCTGCGGGCCGACGACACAAAAGCAGCCGGGCCGGACGGCCCGGTCGCCCTTAAAGTAATTTACGACCTTCCGGCCGGACACGCTCCTAAGTCGGCGGTAGGCAGGGGGGAGGCCGTAAGGATCATGACCGGCGCCCCGGTGCCCGAGGGGGCGGATTCTGTCATCATGGTCGAGCTCACCGAGGCGGGGAACGGGACCGTCGTCATACGCTCGAAGGTAAACCCCGGCGAGAACATAAGGAAAAGCGGCGAGGACTTCAAGGCCGGGGACGTGGTGATAAGGAAGGGGGCGGTCATCAGGCCCGCTGAGATAAGCATGCTCGCAACGGTCGGGGCCCCTTTCGTCTTTGCGCACAAAAGGCCACGGGTCGCGGTCGTCTCGACGGGAGACGAGCTTGTCGATATCAACGAAGCGCCCCACATGGGAAAGATCACGAACAGCAACGGCTACGCCCTTTCGGCCCTCGTCGCCGAATGCGGCGCAGTGCCGCTGCCCCTGGGCATAGCGAGAGACACGCGGGAGAGCCTGCGCGCGAAATTGGAGGCGGCGATGGAGGCCGACTGCATAATCTCCTCCGGAGGGGTCTCGGTAGGAGACTACGACTTCGTAAAGGACGTCTTGAAGGACATGGGCTCCCAGATGATATTCTGGAAGGTAGCGATGAAGCCGGGGAAACCCCTGGCCTTCGGCGTCATCGGCGGGAAACCTGCGTTCGGGCTCCCGGGCAATCCAGTATCCTCGATGGTCGCCTTCGAGCAGTTCGTAAGGCCTGCGCTCCTTAAGATGTCCGGAAGGAGCTCCATCTTCAGGGCGGCCCTAAACGCCCGCCTTACGAGGGAGATAAAAGTTAAGCCCGGCCGCATGAACTTCGTAAGGGCGGAACTCAAGATCGAGGATGCCGGGCTTACCGTAACGCCGCTCGACGGACAGGGCTCCGGCATCATCTCGACCACGGTGCGGGCGAATTCCTACGTGATAGTGCCCGAGGACTCCTCCGGCTTTAAAAAGGACGAGACCGTAAAGGTGCAGCCCTTTGACGAATCGACGTTTCTTAAGACGAGCTGCTCCTATTGATATTCGTCATACCGGAGTTGCTGAAAAATAGATATAATTTGGGGACGTATAACCTATGTTCAAGACCGTAGAATGGAAAAAATCCGGCGTCGTAATGATAGACCAGAGGCTTCTGCCGGGAAAAGAGGTCTACAGGACCTACAAGGACCATAAGGGGGTCGCCCGGGCCATAAAGGAGATGGTCGTAAGGGGGGCGCCGGCGATAGGCGTTTCCGCGGCCATGGGCGTAGCGCTCGGGGCCGCGAAGATAAAGTCGAACGCCATGGGCTCCTT
>DAIDBB010000218.1 GCA_027310325.1 bacterium
AGAAGGAGGGCGGCGAACTCGTCCTCGCCGGTCCTCGCGAGGATATCGCCCTCGAAAAAACAGCCCTTGAGCCTCTGGGCAACGGCAAAGAGGAGCTCATTGCCGGCGTCGAAGCCCATGGTCTCGTTTATGACCCTGAACCTGTCAAGGTCGAGCGTGAGCACGGCGGCGGTCCTTTTCTTGTGGCGCGCCATGGCTATGGCCTCCTCGACCCTTCCGGTGAAGGACTCGAGGTTCGAAAGCCCCGTGACGCTGTCGTTTCGCGACAGCGCCTCCATGGCGTCTTCCCTCCGTTTCCTGTCCATGATGGCGCATACTATCTTGGCGGCGGCCTCCACGAACTCTTCTTCCATTCTGGACCTCTGATGCCCTTCTCCCATAAAAAGGCACATGGCGCCGATGGTCTTTCCCTTTAAAACGATCGGAACGGAGTAGTGGCCTCCCTGCGGCCCCATGCCGTACCTCGTTTCCCCTTCCCGGTCCGCCCGGTAGTGTAAACGGCCTGTATTTACCGCCTCTCCGCAGACGCACTCGCCAGGCCGTATCTCGGAGCGGTCCTTTACAAGGCCAGGGGGAAGGCCCAGGAAGGCCTTGAGCCTGAGCGTCCCGGACGCGTCTTCCATCATCCATATGCCGCCCGCCGCAGGAGCGGCCAGCGAGGAGACGACGTGGCCTATGACGCTTTCGAGCATCCCGTCGAACGGGATGTCTTCAAGGACGGTGCCGAGGAGCTTGTTTATGACGCCGTATTCTTTTATAAGGGCTTCAGCCATGATAAACCCATGCCGCCGGGGTGAGTATCAGGGTGCGGTAAAAAACAGGGGTAAGAGCCGGTATGTAAGTTGTTAAATGGGGAAGAGATTCCGGGTGTTCAGTGATGGGGTTTCCGGGTGTGACCTGATTAAAGAGGACTTACGTCCCCGTCTTGGCCATGCAGCGGTTCTTCATCTCGGTAATCGTCGCGCCGTAGTCCCTGGCGCCGAAGACGCCTGAGCCGGAGACAAATACGTCAGCCCCGGCATCGAAGGCCTCTTTTATGTTATTTACCTTTATGCCGCCGTCCACCTCAAGCTCGACCGGTCTGCCCTCGGCCTCTATCATCCTCCTTACGGCGGATATCTTCCTGAGGCTTCCCGGGATGAAGCCCTGTCCTCCCCAGCCGGGGTTTACGGACATTATGAGGACAAGGTCGACGTCGCCTATGATATCTTCGAGGACGCTTACCGGGGTCGCCGGGTTTATCGACACCCCGGCCTTCTTTCCGAGCTCCTTTATCGATTCAACGACCCTGTGGAGGTGCTTGGTGGCCTCCGCATGTACGGTTATTATGTCGCTGCCTGCCCTGGCGAAGCTCTCGACGTGCCTTTCGGGCCGGTCTATCATAAGGTGCACGTCAAGCGGAAGCCTCGTAGACCTCTTTACCGCCTCGACGACCAGCGGCCCTATGGTTATGTTGGGCACGAAGTGCCCGTCCATTACGTCCACGTGGACGTAATCGGCAAAGTCCTCTATGAGCCTTAACTCATCCGCCAGCCTTGCGAAATCGGCGGACAATATAGATGGGGAGATCTTCATCCCGGTCCTCACCTTTCAATCGTTTCTCCCCACTTTTACCAGATTTTAACGGCCTTGTCCAAGCCTTTCAGCAGTAAAGCGGGCTTTTGCAGGTAAGGACCTGCTCGGCGCGGGTCCCGGTCCTGTAGACCGTAACGCCCTTGCACCCCAGCTTATAGGCAAGTAGATACGCCCTTTCCACGTCCTCGGGTGTCGCGCCCTCGGGGAGGTTTATGGTCTTCGAGACCGCGTTATCGGTATATTCCTGGAAGGCCGCCTGCATCCTTACATGGGCCTCCGGCGTTATATTAAAGGTCGTTACGAATATATTTTTTATAGCCTCCGGCACGTCGGCCCTTTCCGATATGTCCCCTCCGGCGGCGACAAAGTCCATGAGTTTCTTGCTGTAGAACCCCTCTTCCCTGGCTATCTCCTCGAAAAGGGGGTTAAGCTCCGGTATCATTACCCCGTCCAGGACATGCCTGGTGTAGCTGAGCGAATAGATAGGCTCTATCCCGGAGGAACACCCGGCTATGATGCTTAGGGTACCGGTCGGGGCCACGGTCGTGGCGGTGGCGTTCCTTACCGGGGCCACTCCCGGCCTATCGAATACCGACCCCTTTATGTTCGGAAAGGGGCCCCTCTCGCCGACGAGCCTTCTTGACTCGTCCCATGCGGCACTCTGGATCCTTTTCATAAGCTCCCCGGCGAAGGAGACGCTTTCGGGGCTTCCGTACCGGATCCGGAGCCGCACGAGCATGTCCGCGAACCCCATAACCCCGAGCCCGATCTTTCTATTGCCCTTGGCCATGGCGTCTATCTCGGCGGTCGGGTATCTGCTCATGTCTATGACGTCGTCCAGGAACCTTACCCCTAATCTAACCGTCTCCTCGAGCCTTTCATGGTCCGCCTCCCAGGCCTTGCCGGTCCTCTTGAGCATCCTCCCGAGGTTTATGGAGCCGAGGTTGCAGGGCTCGTAGCTTAATAGGGGCTGTTCGCCGCAGGGGTTAGTCGCCTCGAACTCGCCGAGCTTCGGGGTGGGGTTGGCGCGGTTGATCCTATCTATGAAAAGCACGCCCGGCTCCCCGCTCTTCCAGGCGCCCTTCGCTATGAGCCCGAAGACCTCCCTGGCGCTCTTTTTTCCGACGGGCTTTTTTGTCCGGGGGTTTATGAGATCATAGTCCGCTCCTTTTTCGAGCGCCTCCATGAAGGCGTCGGTAACGGCCACCGACAGGTTGAAGTTCACGAACTCCGCCGGGTCTTCCTTAACGGTTATGAAGGAGATTATGTCCGGATGGTCTACCCTCAAGACCCCCATGTTCGCGCCCCTCCTGGCGCCTCCCTGCTTTATCGCCTCGGTCGTAGCGTTAAAGACGCGCATGAAAGAAACGGGGCCGCTCGCCACCCCTCCTGTAGAGCCGACTATGTCGTTAGCGGGACGAAGCATACTGAACGAAAACCCCGTCCCGCCGCCGGACTGGTGTATTATGGCGGTATTCTTTATCGATTCGAAGATGGAATCGAGCGAGTCCCTTACGGGGAGAACAAAACACGCGGCTAGCTGCTGAAGCCTCCTGCAGGCGTTCATGAGCGTCGGAGAATTCGGGAGGAACTCGAAGGAGGACATTATCCTTAAGAAATGATCACGGGCGTCTTTAAGGCCTGTCGCGTACAGCCTTTCAGCCTCAGAGACGTTCGAGGCGACCCGTTCGAACATCTGTCCGGG
>DAIDBB010000219.1 GCA_027310325.1 bacterium
GGCGTACTCACCTTGTACGCCGCAATGACTAATTTTGAAGACGACGCAGCAGATTGGGCTTTTTGAGCGGCCTCAGGGGATTATCCAGATGTTTTCCTTCTTGAGGGCGACCTTTATGCGCTTTCCTTCTTTCAGGTCGAGCTTTCGGACGACGAAGTTCGGGAGTTCGATCTTAAGGACCACCCCGCTTCCGGCGCCGAGGTAGAGTATATGGGTAGACCCCTTTCCGGTAGTGGAGAGTATAACGCCCTCGACGACGTTGTCGGCCACCCTTCCGGGGGGCCTGTCGGGCCGGATGACGAGTATCTCCTCGGGCCTTATGCAGAAGGTCACTGGGCCTCCGGCGCTCAGGCCGAGCCTCTTCGGCGCGTGGGTCTTTATTGCCCCCAGCCCCGGAGTATCCATCTCGACCTCTTCGTCGCGTATCTTCGAGACCCGTCCGTCGAAGATGTTCCTTACCCCGAGGAACCGGGCGACGTTCCTTGTTGCGGGCCTGTAGAAGACGTCCTCCCGGGAGCCTACCTGCTCGAAACGGCCGTTATTTATGACTGCGATCCTGGTACCGAGCATGAACGCCTCTTCAAGGTCATGCGTTACGAGGACGGTTGTAACCGGGAAAAGCCTGTGAATGTTCACCAGGTCCGCCCTCAGTTTTTCCCTCACCTGGAAATCCAGCGCCGAAAAGGGCTCATCGAGCAGCAGTATCCTCGGGCCTGCGGCAAGGGTCCGCGCGAGCGCGGCCCTCTGCTTCTGCCCCCCGGATACCTCGTGCGGATACCTCTTTTCAAGCCCGGAAAGCCGCATTACCTCGATGAGCTCTTTTACGAGGCTATCGGTCCTGGCCTTATCGGCCCGTGAGACGCCGTAGGCGATGTTCTCCCGGACGGTCATATGGGGGAAAAGCGCGTAGTCCTGTAAAAGATAGCCGATCTTTCTTTTCCGTATGGGCGCGTCAATGCACGATGATGAATCGAATACCGTCTCGCCGTCCACGCTCACGGTCCCGGCATCCGGCTTTATTATCCCGGAGACCATCTTCAGGACGAGGCTTTTCCCTGCCCCCGATGGCCCGAAAAGTACCATCAGCTCCTGCTCGGCCGCGAGCTCAACGGAGGTATCAAACCCCGGAAACGTCTTTTTGAGTGAGAACCTGAGACTCATGGGAGGTCAAAACCTCACCCGGCTGAACCTGCCGGCGGCATAGAGGACGGCGAAGGAAAAAAGAGTTATGAGGCCGACCATCACGTTGGCGGCGAAGGTATCGCCCGTTTGTACCGCGTCGTAGATGGCCAGCGGCATCGTCTGGGTAAGGCCGGGTATGTTGCCGGCTACCATAAGTGTCGCCCCGAACTCGCCTGTGGCCCTTGCGAAGGCCATCACCGCCCCGGCGGCAAGCCCACGCCACGCAAGCGGAAGCGTCACGGTGCGGACCACCTCAAGCTCGGTTTTTCCCAGGAGCCGCGCCGCGTTCTCCAGGTCCGTGCTTACCCCCTCGAAGGCGGCCCGCGCGGGCTTTACGAAAAGCGGCAGCGAGGATATCAAGGAGGCCGCCACGGCCCCCTTCCATGTAAAGACTATCCTTATACCTAACCTCTCCAGAAGCCGCCCGAAGGGGCTTGCGGCCCCGAAGACGGCAAGCAGGTAGTAGCCGAGGACAGTCGGCGGTATCACGAGCGGCTGCATGACGAGAGTATCGAGGAAGTCCTTTGCGAAAAAATCCCTTTTAGCCATGAGCCAGGCCAGGATTAGCCCGGCGGCCACGGTAAGAAGCGTAGCCGTCAATGACACCTTTATCGTAAGATAAAGCGGAAAGAGGTCCATCTTTTTTCGGTCCCACGGCTGTCAATCTACCCCGAAGCCGTACTTTTCAAGTATCTTCTTCCCGGAGGGGCTTTTTATGAAGGCGATGAATTGCCTGGCGGCCTTTTCTTCCTTCGTCGTCTTTATGATCGACGCGGCCTGGTCTATCGGTGCGTACAGGGCCGGGTCTATTACCGTGTACTCGACCTCAGGTACGTCAGCTATCGAAAGCGCCACTATACCGGCCTCGGCGTCGCCGGTCTGGACGTACTGGAGCGTTTGCCTTACGTTCTCGCCGTAGACCAGTTTGTCCTTTATCCTATCCCAAACGCCCGCGTTCTTCAACGCCTCCTTGGCGGCTATCCCGTAGGGCGCATGGGCCGGGTTGGCTATGGCTACCCTTTTTACGCCAGGCCCGGCAAGGTCACTTATGCCTATCTTCCCTTTAATGGACTTCCTGTTCGAGACGAGGACGATGCGGCCGTGGGCGTAGACCGTGACGCTATCCGAAAGCACGAAGCCGCCCTTCTTGAGCTCGTCCACGTGGGCAAGGTCCGCCGAGAGGAAGACGTCGAAAGGCGCCCCCTCTTCTATCTGCCTCGTGAAGTTCCCTGTAGAGCCGAAGGAGAGGACTGGCGTCACATGGGCCTCCCGCTCGAAGGCCGCGCCTATCTCTTTCAAGGCGAACGAGAGGTCGGCGGCGGCCGCTATAGTGAGCCTCTCGCCTGCCCGGGCCACGCGCGGCAGGCAAAGGAAAGCAGCAGCCAGAATAACATAAGATAATTTATTGAACCGCGCAAGCATAAAACCTCCC
Source organism: bacterium (assembly GCA_027310325.1). Taxonomy (GTDB): domain Bacteria; phylum Desulfobacterota; class GWC2-55-46; order GWC2-55-46; family GWC2-55-46; genus JAKAIQ01. The sequence continues at coordinate 2,615 of DAIDBB010000219.1, forward strand.
TCATGGGACTTAAAAAGGAGTCCGGGAGGGGCCTTTTGCGCGGCAGGTCTCTCCCGGACTTCAAGCGGGTTGTTGCCGCCTGAGGGGCCCCGCGCCGGCCCAGGTGGGGTGGAGGAGGCAAAATCCAAGTCCTGTCAAAATGCGAGGAGCGCTTGCAGGATGAAGAGGTTCTTTATGTTCGATCCCGTTGCGTCCGTCTCCTGGGCCGTGACTATGCTCGAGCTGTCCGCGCTCCTTATGAGGTAGTTGGCCACGATGCGGGTCTTCCCGGTTATGTAATAACCGGCCCCCAGGGTCGTGGTCTTGAGGTGCGATTGCGGAGTGTTGGCGTCCTTCTTGTAGTCCTCGTACCTTCCCATGAACTCGACGTTCTGCGGAAGCCTGTACGACGCCTGCAGATACCAGCCCGTGGGCTTCTGGGATTTCCCGACCGATGCCGCTGACGCTGCCACGTCCCAGTTCTCCCACTTCGCCCAGACGTACTCGCCCCTTATCTTAAGCCCCTCCCGTTTGTATTCCGCTTCGAGGCCCCAGGCGACCTCATTTACATGGAATCCGCCCGTCTGGCCCTGCCCCTCGCCCGTGTAACCCGATCCACCGAGGGTGAGGCCCTCAAGCGGGGCCACGGTGACCCTTCCTACGATGTCCTTGCGGTTGTTGTTGTCTCCGGCATTTATGCCGCTCCCGTTTATGAGGTCGAGCCCGTAAGTAAGGCCCAAAAGCCCCTCGTACGACCCGTTTACCTTAATCCCTGTGTCCCTGAAGCTCCCGCCGACGGTGCCTAATTTGCCGGCTATGTCGTTTATAGATTCGGCCCGGAGGACCGGGACCCTTTCGGGGGTGGCCTCGAGCCCTTCCCTGGTGAAGTCGTACTTGAACTGCCCCAGAGTCACCGTCGCGAGTGGATGGAACCTGTAAGCCATGTACGCGTCCCAGAGCCTAACGGTCACCGCGCCGCTTGCGGGCGACGGGCCGTCGAGGTTTGCCGTAAGTCTGTAGCTTAACGCCTCCGTGACGTTCCCTGAGGCGGTAAGGCGCGCCCTTCTCAGCCTGAACTCGTTATCGGCCTTTTTCGCGGCAGTCGTCTGGCTGGAAAGGTCGCTCGAATCATACCTGTACCACGCCTCTATGTAACCGCTCAGATTCGGCTTGAAGTACTCGACGGCCTTTAATAACGGGGTCCCCTCCGGTTGCGCCGGCTGTGCCTGCTGCGCCTGCGCCGGCTCCGCCTTTGGAGGCTCATCCGCCAGGGCCGCCCCCCGATATGACCATGGGGAAAATAACGCCATGAAAGCAAGGGCTCCCAATACCCTACATTTCATCTTACAGTCTCCTTTATTTTTAATTGCGCCGGAATATTTTCCGCCCCTTTTCAAAAAGCGTTATTCCCTGAAGTGAATATCGATACTCCAAAAAATCGGCCCCTTCTTACGGGAACCTCTTCGCCTCTTTTTCCCTGAACTTGCCGAAGGCCTCGTCCATCCTTTTGAAGGCCTCGATTGCCTTCTCGCCCGCGTCCGTTAGAGCGGCCCCTCCGCCGCCCTTCCCGCCGGTCGATGCCGTCACCAGCGGCTCCGGGGACTGCCTGTTCATCGACTCCACGAGCTCCCATGCCCTCCGGTACGACATCTTAAGCCTTTTCGCCGCCCCTGTTATGGAGCCCGTCTCCCTGATGCCTTCGAGGAGCGCGACCCTGCCAATCCCGAGGAAAGCGCCCTCGGCCCCCTCGACCCATATGTGGCCGCGGACCCTGTAGCCGCCCTCAGGGCAGGCCTTTTTTGTTTTGGACTTTGCGCCCCGCATCCGGACTCCACGCCGCCAAGGATGGTCGTAATATACGACAGGGAATAACCATTGTCAAGTTTTTTCGAAGGCCTAAAAACATATTATCGGGGTTTTGATTATGGAAGGAGGAAGCCGAAGGTCACGCCGCGGGGCTGGCCAGCGTCCACCCAGACCCTGCCGCCGTGGGCCTCGACGAAGCTCTTGACTATACTTAGCCCGAGTCCCGCCCCGCCGGTCTTCACACCCTGGTCGGTCTGGTAGAAGGCCTCGAATATCCGTTCACCTTCTTCCCTGGTAATGCCCTTGCCGTCGTCGGAGATGGTGAACCTGAACCCGCCGGGGCCCGACTCTACGGATACCCTCACTTCGCTTGCGGCGTACTTGAAGGCGTTGCTCATGAGGTTGTACATGACCCTCTGGAGCTTTCCGGCGTCCGCCTCCACGATGCAGCTCATTGCCCCGGCTTCCACGAAGCTCGCTCCGTTTATGAAGAGGTGCTTTCCGGAGTTCTCGAAAGGCGCGGCCGCCTGCCGGAGGATCCTTGCGGCGTCGAGCTTCTCCTTATTAAGGGGGAGGGCCCTGTTCTGGGCCCTGCTGAAATCAAGGACGTCGGAGGTCATGTCCTTTATCTTGCGGGCGCTCTCGATTATCATGTTTATCTTCCTTGTCGTCTTTTCCGGAACGCCCTGGATCTGCATGAGGAGGAGCTCGGAGTTTATGGTTATGGTCGTAAGAGGCCCGCGGATGTCGTGAATGACGTAATCCATGTACATCTTCTTTATCCTGTCGAGCTCCTTCTGCCTCGACATGTTGTAGGCTATCCCGAGGAAGTTCTTTATCTCGCCGTCCTCGTCCTTTATGGCGTTTATGGAAAGGAGGACCGGCACCTCGCGGCCGTCCCTGTCGACGTTTATTAACTCGCCCCTCCAGAAGCCTTTATCCGGGTCGAGGATGTCGGCCCACATCCTCTCGAACATCTCCTTTTTGGAGCGCTGGGACTTAAGTATCCTCGGGTTCTGGCCGTATACCTCCTCCCGGCTGTGGCCATAGGTGTCGCAGAACGCCTGGTTGACGTCTATTATCGCGCCTTCCCTGTCGGTTATCAAGGCGGCGTCGTTCGAGAGCTTGAATATCCTGTTGAACTCCTCGGAGAGTATCCCCTGCGAGGTCGAGCACCTGTGGGTGCTCAATATGCACATGAACGAGTTGAGGCTTGATCTGGGGTCGGAGAGGGGGTAGATGGAAAGGTATATCTTTACCTGAGAGCCGTCCTTGCGGAGCATCTTTATCGCCTGCTCCTTCACGGGCGCTCTGGCCGCGGACCCGATAAGCGCCCGCCAATCGGAAAGGCCTTCCGGATGGAAAAGGAACGAACAGTCCCTGCCTGCGGCTTCTTCCGGGCTGTAGCCAAAGATTAGCTCAATGCCGCGGCAGAGGGACAGCACGACTCCTCCGGCGTCAAGATGGAGTATGCCTTCAGTGATCAACCCTTCTCGCATCTGAGCCTTTTATGGTTATGACGAATTTAGGCTTGAACAGGCACCATATTAAACTTAAAAGATAAAAAATGCAACTTTTTTTAAGGGATCGCGCGGCGGGCCTTATTTGACCACTTCTTTGAGGAACGACCTGCCTCGCCGGAGCCTCACACCGAAGGCCTCCGCTATCGTGGCCCCGAGGTCGGCGAAGGTCTCGCGCGTGCCGAGGTCTACCCCGCTTTTAAGCCCCTTGCCGTAAACGAGAAGCGGCACGTACTCCCTCGAATGGTCGGTAGACGGCGTCGTAGGGTCGCACCCGTGGTCGGCGGTGAGGAAAAACACGTCCTCCTCGCCGAGCATCCCCAGCACCCCGGGGAGCATCGAATCCATCCGCTCAAGGTCTGCGGCATACCCCCTGGGGTCGTTCCTGTGTCCGAACTGGGTGTCGAAGTCGACGAGGTTCGTGAAAATGAGCCCCTCGCCGTGCTTCCTTAATGCCGCCATGGTCTTGTCCATGCCGTCGGCGTCGTCCCTTGTGTGCGTCTCCTCCGTGAGGCCCCTGTGGACGAAGATGTCGCCTATCTTGCCGATGCCGATAACGGGCAGGCCTCTATCGTAAAGCTCTTCGAGGAGCGTCCGTCCGGGAGGCGGCTGCGGGTAGTCCCTCCTCCTTTCGGTCCTTTTGAACGTCCCGGGCCTCCCGATAAAGGGCCTCGCGATGACGCGCCCGATATTATAGTCGTCAAGCATCCTGCGCGCGGTTTCGCAGACCCTGTACAGCTCCTCGACAGGGACGACGTCCTCGTGCGCGGCTATCTGGAAGACGCTGTCGGCGGAGGTGTAGACGATAAGTTTTTTTGTCCTCAGGTGCTCCGCCCCGAGCTCGTCTATTATGCCCGTGCCCGAGGCGGGCTTACCCCCGATGCAGCCCCAGCCCGTCTCTTCCTCGAAGCGCCTCAATATCTCCGGCGGGAACCCTCCGGGGAAGGTCGGGAAGGGCCTTTCGAGTATTACGCCGGACATCTCCCAGTGGCCCGTCTGGGTGTCCTTTCCGGGCGAGGCCTCTTTCATCCGGCCCCAGGAGGCCGTTGGACGGGAGGTCTTCCCGACGTTATCGACCCCCTCGATGAGCCCGAGCCCCATATGTATGAGGTTGGGGATCCTGAGGCCATTTACGGCCTTCGATACGTTATCGAGCGTATCGCTCCCCTCGTCGTGATAGGCGGCGGCGTCCGGCAGCTCACCAACGCCGAAGCCGTCGAATACTACTATGACCGCGCGCTTTATCCTCCCTCTCACTAGAGCCTGACCCCCTTGTATCCTCTCGGGGTTATGATGCGGCCCCTTCCAGCGTACGATTGCGAGTTGCCGATGATTATTATGGAAAGCATGTCGATTCGCTCGTAGTACGCGCCGAATTGCCCGACGCTCGTCACGGTCGCCTCCTGACCCGATCTCGTCGCGTTCCTCACTATGCCGACAGGGACGTTCTCGCCCCTGTATCTTCTTACGATGTCGATGGCCCTCTCAAGCCCCTCTTTCCGCTTCGAGCTTTTGGGGTTGTAAAGCACTATGACGAAGTCCGCCCTTACGGCGGCCTCTACCCTCTCCTCGATCTTCGCCCAATCCGTCAGGAGGTCCGATAGTGAGATGGACGCAAAGTCGTGCATGAGCGGCGCGCCGAGTATCGCCGCCGAGGCTACGAAGGCCGGGACGCCGGGGACGACCTCGATCATCAGGTCCTTCAGCCGTTCCATGAAGGCTATCTCGAAGATGAGCCCGGCCATCCCGTATATGCCCGAGTCGCCGGACGATACGACGGATACGGTATTTCCGCCGAGCGCCAGGTCTATGGCCTTCCTGCACCTTTCGACCTCATGGGTCATGCCCGTTGAGAAGACGTTTTTTTCCTTTATAAGGGGCCTTACGAGGTCTACATACCTCGTGTATCCGACGACCCAGTTAGACCCGGCTATGGCCGCGACCGCCCGCTCTGTAAGGTGCTCGGGCCCGCCCGGGCCTATCCCTACGACGTAAACGGCTCCCTTGCCAGGGCCGTTGTTACCATTCCTACCGTTATTTTCCTTGACCATAACCTTGACGCCTTCGCTCCTAAAATGGCCGCGGGCTCTGAGACCGCGCCCGCGCCCGTGTGTTTAAATACCATCCTCGATACTTTTCCCGTTTTTTTATTCAACTCGCCCGGGGTGAAAAAATCTATCTTGAACCCGTGCCTCCCTGCGAACCTTAAGAGCCCCGGTTCGTCTCTCTTGATGTCTATGGTCGCGAGCTTCCCTACCGAAAGCGGCGATAGCCCCCTTTTTTTAAGGGCGCTCCTGAACGCCCGCTCGATCTCTTTCGCTCCGGCCCCTTTTCTACAGCCTATGCCGGCGACGAACTCCCCCGGTCGCATTATTAGCGTTCCGGCCTTCAACCCTTTTTGCACGCCCCCGGTAAAGGGCGTAACGACAATCGCGGCCCCGCTCTTGCCATGCGGGAGGCTCCTCCTGAAGCGGAAGTTCTCGAACCGGCAATAGGCCTTCTTCAGCGAAGCGAGCCGGGAGCGGTTCGAATCCACGATAAAGACCTTTTTATTGTCGAGTATCGCCGAATTTATCCTCTTTATCTTCCTTGGGTCATCTATCTTGAGGTCGAACCTTCCAGCCATCTCCTCAACGCAAGGCAGCCCCATCGAATCCGTTGCCGTCGTGACGACCGGGGTCGCCCCAAGTATCCGGGCGATCTTTTTCGTAAGGTCGTTCGCCCCGCCGAGGTGTCCTGAAAGGATGCTCACAACGAACCTTCCGGCGTCGTCTATAACGACAACCGCCGGGTCAGTGGACTTGTCCCTTACGAGAGGCGCTATCGTCCTTACGGCTATCCCGGAGGCGCCGACAAAGACCATCGCCCTGGCCTTCCTCCAAGCCCTGGCGGCTTCCCTTTTTAGCCCTCCCCCCTTGAGCGTCACCGGAGGATAGACCTTGACGCCGAGGCCCGAAATCTTCCCGGCAAGCTTAAGCCCCTCTTTCCTTACCGCAAAGACCGCTATCCCTTTCGCCTCTCCCAACCCCTATGACCGTACCTTTTCGATCTTTTTTACAAGCTCCGATAATTTATCTGCCATGAGGCCGAATAACGCCTCGCCCTTTTCAACGCTGGCCTTGCCCGGGTTTCCCCAGACCGCCCCGGGCCAGTACCTCTGCTTGTCGCTCACGACAAAAGGCTTCGGGAAGGACGGATACTCCTCCCTGGCGCGGCCCTTAACGAGCCTCGGCGCGAGGTGCAACACGAGCGAGGTCTCAAGCTCGCCCGCGTGCGAGTCGTTTCTCGTCTCGGCTATGGCCTCTACCTCTTTCCCCAGGACCTCATAGATCGTAAACGCCCCTAGCCTTATCCCCTTTAGCTCGCCAACGAGCGTTTCGGACGCGTCCCTCATTGCCGACAGGTGGAGCCCGCCTCCGTGGCCCGATACGAGGATGAAGTTACGGAGGCCCTTGCCGAAGGCGTCCCTTACTATATCCATCAATATGCTCTTAAGGGTCGAGGTGGTTATGCCTATCGTGCCGGGATGCGCCGACGTTGACGTGCACACCCCGTACTGGAGCGGCGGCAGCATGAAGACGTTCATCCTCTCCGATACCCTCTTTACAAGCTCCCGTATTATAAGAGTATCGGTATTGAGAGGCAGGTGCGTGCCGTGCGCCTCGACAGTGCCGAGAGGCATTATGACGGTCCGCGTCTTCCTCATGGCCTTTTGAAACTCAGTCATCGTAAGCTCGCCAAGCAACATTGAACGCCTCCTTTCGCTCTTGAGAGGACCTTGTCCGTGCGGACGGCAATTCTTATGCTATCACTGTTCAAATGACGTTTTCATTTGAACGGGATTACGTAACAAATTGCCGTGCGCAGCACAAAAAAGTTTCCCTCGGCGTTATTTTTTCGCCCTGTAACCGTGAGAAAACTCCTTGTCGTAGAGTTTCGAGGCCGCCCTGGTCTCCTTACCGCCGAGGGCCCTTCCGGCGAATATCAACGCGTGCCTTTTTATCCCGGCCTCTTTCGCTTTCCGGGCGATGTCGTTTAACGCGCCGGTTATGCTTATTTCGTCTTCCCACGAGGCCTTGTAGACGACCGCCGCCGGGGTGGACGGCGGGTAGCCTCCCTTGATTAAAAGCCTTACAACCTCCTCTATCGCCCTCGCGCTCAGGAATACGCAGATCGTCGCCCTGTGTGAGGCCAGGGCTTCGAGGTCTTCCTCCGCCGGAACCGGGGTCCTGCCTGCTAGTCTTGTGAATATGACGGTCTGCGTCACTTCAGGCGCGGTAAACTCTTTTCTCAGGCTAGCGGCCGCGGCAAACGCGGAAGAAACCCCCGGCGTTATGTCGTAGGGGACGCCATTTCTTTCGAGTATCTCCGCCTGCTCGCCGAAGGCGCTATAGAGCGAAGTGTCCCCGGTGTGGAGCCTTACAACGGTTTTACCTGAGTTTGCCGCGTCTATCATTATGTCCGTCAATTCCTTCAAATGCATGGAGGCGCTGTCATATAGCGCCGCCTTTTTGGAGCAGTAGCGCAGAAGCTCTTTACTTACGAGTGAGCCCGCATAGACCACGACAGCGGCCTTTTTAAGGAGCTTAACTCCTTTTATCGTAAGAAGCTCCGGGTCGCCGGGGCCCGCCCCCACAAAATGGACCGTTGCGGGTCTTGCGGGTCTTTTATCCGTTCTTTTTACCATCGCTTAGGTTCTTCCTCACTATGATGGTCGAAAAATAACCGGGCCGCGTCCCGGCGATGCTACCCATATCGGTCACTATCTCTTCGTCAGGGAGGCTGGCCCTCGATACGAGGAAGGCGTTCCCGGAAAGGCCCAGCCCCCTTATGACGCCTGCCACTTCGTCGATGGCCTTGTTTACCTTCATGATGACGACGGTATCGAACTCCTTTAGCGCCTCTTCGAGCCCTTCAAGGCCGTAGGCGGCCGGGATTATGGCGACGGTCTCGTCCGCCTCGGCTATCGGGCAACCCATCGCAGAGGCAGCGGCGCTGAATGACGTTACGCCGGGTATGATCTTAACATCGGCCCCGGGCAGTATCTCTTTCACGAAGGGGATGAGGTAACTGAACGTCGAATAAAGGACAGGGTCGCCGAGCGTTATGAACGCCGCGTCCCTCCCGTCCTTGAGTATCCCGGCGATCCGCAGGGCAGCGTCTTTCCGTGCACTTTCGAGCTCAAACCTATCCTTCGTCATTGGAAAGGCTATCTCGATAATTTCTTTGCCGGACAGGTCCACTATCTTTCCCGCTATGCCGAGGGCCTGGCTGCCCGATGCCGTGTCCCTTGACCTCGGGACGACGATCGCCCGGGACGCCTTCAATACCTTTACGGCCTTTAGCGTCATGAGCTCAGGGTCGCCCGGGCCGACCCCGACGCCGTAAAATGTCCCTGTCATGGTTTTACGCCCTTTATGATGAATACGGGGTTGTGGGAGCTTAAAAGGCTCAAGTCCCCGAGGTCTTTCGCTTTAGCGATATTTACCAGCGCAAGCTCCCTCTCCCACCCGGACTTTTTAAGGAATTCGAAGGCCGAGTGCGCGGTCTCTATCGTAACGGCGTTTACCACCAGGCGCCCTCCGGGCTTAAGCTCCCTTGACGCGTAATCGAGTATACCCTTTAACCCCCTGCCCCCTCCGCCCACGAAGACGGCATCGGGCTTTAATATCCCCTTCGCCTTGAGGCACGCCGGGGCCACTCCTTCAAGGACATCGAGATTTGGCACGTTAAAGCTCTTTCTGTTTTTTCTTATGTCGATAAGCCGTTTCTTATTCTTCTCGAAGGCGTAGACCCGCCCAAATGCGGCAAGGCGCGCGGCCTCTACCGCGATTGACCCGCACCCCGAGCCGACATCCCATACGACGCTACTTTTATTTATAGCCATCTTGGATAGGGCGACGGCCCTTATCTCCTCTTTCGTTATCATCCCTGCGCCATGGGTAAAAAAGGCGTCCGGCAGGCCGAACCTCTCAGGCGGGACCGGGCTGCTCAGGGCCTTTCCCTTTTTAAGCAGAATTATGAGGTTAAGGGGTGAGAACTTCCGGCGCGCTATCTCCTTGAGCGTACCCCCGGTTATCATCTCCCCTGGAGCGCCGAGGTCCTCGAAGACATAGGCGCGCAGGTCATCTACGTTATTATCGATAAGCGCCCTCGCGATAAGGGCGGGGGTCGTGACGGTGTCCGTATATACCGCGGTCTTCCCGTTGGAGGCCACTTCGCGGCAGAGGCCCGTCATGTCCGCATTTCTGCCGTGGACGCTTAATACCTTAAGCCCGTTCCAGTTCTCCTTTATCCTCGAGAAGGCCTCCTGTACGACACTTACGTTCGGTATGACCTCGACCCTGTTTCTGCCGAACCTTCTTATGATGAAGTCGGCTATGCCGAAAAGGAGCGGGTCGCCGGTTGCGAGCACCACGGCGTCCTTCCTACTCTTCTTAAGATGCGTTCCGATCCGGGCGGCTATTTCAGCTAGGTCCCCCCCGGCGCCTCCTATGGGCACAAGCGCCGCCCTTGATCCCGGAAACTCTTCGAGGTGCCTGCGGCCACCGGCGATCAGCCCGGCGCGGCCTATAAGCTCGAGCGCCCGGCCCGTGAGACTTTCTTTTCCGTCGGTCCCTATGCCGATTACGTATATCATTTCAATAGGTCGATATTATGTCGTTTTCATATCCGACGAGGACGCAGCGTACTTCAATGCTTCTCTCCACGAGGTCTCTCGCGTTACTTCTGACCTTTTTAAGCATAGCCCTGAAGACGTCCAATCTTTCCGCTTCCTTCAATATGAAAAAGGCCTCTCTCGCGGTATTCGCCTTGAGGATCCTCCGCGCGAGTGACTTTTCCGCGCCGAGGTTAAAGCAGAGCCTTGCCAGGAAATCGAGCTCGACGCTAGAGTCGTCCTTGTGCGTCTCGAAGTGTCCGGCGGCGAGTTTGCTCATCTTGCCGAACTGCCCTGCTATCGTGACCTTCTTTAAAACCTTTTTTTTGGAGGCGTCCTTGAGCGCAGCCCCCATGTGGTCGCCCGTGAGGACAAAGGCTATCTCGGGCAGCCTATTAAGCCTCTTTTCAACGACCCTTTCAGTGCTCCTTCCGGTCGAGAAGACGACCTCATGCATCCCGCCCGCGGCCGCCACGTCTATTGCGCAGGTTATCGAGTTCCTGTAAGCGGACAGCGACAGCGGCTCTACTATCCCTGTAGTGCCGAGGATCGATATGCCGCCCACTATCCCGAGCCTCGGGTTCATCGTCTTTTCGGCCAAAATACCGCCGCGCGGCACAGTTACCGTGACGACGACCGACGGGGTAATCTTAAACTCCCGTGCCGCCTCCAGTACCGCGGTCTTCATCATCGACAGGGGCACCGGGTTTATGGCGGGCCTGCCGGGAGGGATCTTTAGACCCGGCCTTGTCACGACCCCGACCCCGTCCCCGCCCTTTATGCTCACCGATGGCCGTGCCTTATTGAGGCGGATGAATTCTACGCTTGTGATTATCTCTTCGCCGTTCGTGACGTCAGGGTCGTCCCCAGCGTCTTTTATAACAGAGGCCCTGGCGAGGCCGCCTTCGACCTTTATCGACCTTATTTTTACCTTTATGGAGCCGCCGTGGGGTAGCGTAACGTCTACCGTCCTTACGGGCCTGAAGGCCCGGCCGGATACGGCCCCGAAAAGCGCCTGTGCCGCTGCCTTCGCCCCGGCAGCGGCACATGTGCCCGTCGTGAAACCCTTCCTCAGTTGTATTGTACTCTTCTCCGAGGCCACCTTTACGCCTTATGTCCTCCGCTCACTTCCCGTCGAAGGACAGGAATATGCCGAAAAAGATTCCGAGAACAACGGATAGCATTAATCCCTGTATCGTCTGGTATGTGATGAGGTGGTACCTGTCGGGCCTCATCCCTGAAAGCGCGAACCCGCCGGCAAGGAGCAGCGCCCAGAGAAGCACCGATATCGCCACGGCCCTCGGTATCCTCCCTTTAAACGGAAATAGCCCCCCGAAAAGCCGGATAAATCCTCCCACCACGACCCCGAAGACCGCGCCTCCAATGGAAAAGGTGATGAAGTTGTGGAGGAAGCCGGCCTCATAAGGGAAGGCGTAGGTGAACGAATTCAGGGTCATAGCTCCCCAGCCCCAGACAACGCCGAGAAAGACCGAAACAGCGAGGTTCCTTATCCCTAATTTCATCTCAGTGGCAGGGCATCCCGATTACGTGCCTGAAGTCGTGGAACGTGTCGTGGACCCCGTGGGCGACGGTATCGAGCCCGTACGCGATTACGATGAGCGAGAACGCCATGAACGCGACGAATACCGCCGGCAGAAGCGCCCTCAGTATCTGGTCCTTCTCCAAGATTCTTTCCATTGAAGCCCCTCCTTCTCTATTTGTATTTTTTTTCGCCGATCACTTCTCGTGCTCGTCGTGCGTCGAGTTCGTACTATGGCCGTGAATATGGACTACGTCGCCGTGCCGGTGCGCGTGCTCGTGGATTATGTTAGTCCTCAGTAAGAGGTCCCTGTCCCCGAGTATCTCCGTTGACGGACCGTCGGCGGCTATGCCGTGGGCCTCGTCAAGGACTATCGCCCTATCGGTAAGGTCCCCGACCATGCTAAGGTCATGTGTCGCTATTATGAAGGTCTTAAGGCCCTTAAGACCCTGTATCAGCTCATGGAGCCAGACCTGCGCCCTCGGGTCGAGCCCGTTCGTCGGCTCGTCCAGAAGAAGGACTTCCGGGTTTATCGCAAGGACGGACGCTATGGCGACCTTTTTCTTCTCGCCGCTGCTTAACGTGTACGGCGGCCTGTCCCCGAGGGTCGAGATGCCGAGAGCGTCAAGGAGCTCTTCGCACCTGCGCCTCACCTCGTCCCCGGATAATCCCAGCTGAAGAGGCCCGAACGCAAGCTCGTCAAAGACCGTGGGGGAGAACAACTGCACGTCCGGCTCGGCAAAGACAAAGCCCACGCGCTCCCTGAAACGCCTCCCCAGCCCCCCCTTGATGGTCTCCTCCGAGAGCCTCTCCCCGAGGAACGACATTATACCAGCCGAGGGGTGGATGAGGCAATCAAGGATTTTAAGGAGTGTGGACTTTCCGCTCCCGTTCGCACCGATAACGGCAAGTGTCTCGCCCCTTCCGACCGCGAAACTGACGTCCTTGACGGCCAATGAAGCACCATACGAAAAACTGACCCCCTGAAGCCTGTATACCTCTTCCTTCACTCTACCCCCGGCTAAAGCCCGATCGAAAGAAATAGCGCAAAAGAAGCGGTCCCGATAAATATCAGGTCCTTCCCGCGCATCCCCTTGCTCTCGAACGTCCGAATCTTCCCCTCAAAGCCCCTCGATACCATCGCAAGCGTAACTTCGTCGGCGATGGATGCGGTTTTTCTGAGAATAAGCCCGGTCCTCGAAGCGAACCATCCCTGCGCTTCCCGTAGTTTTGTCCCTGTTATGGTCCTAGATCTCCTCGCGAGCGCCATATCCTCGGCGGTCTTCATGAGCATGAACACGTACCTGTACGTCATGAAAAGGGCCGTTACGAAAAAAGAGGGCACCACGCCGCGTAGCCCCCTAAAGAGGTCCGCCTGCCTTGACGCCAGCATTAGAAGCGCCGTAAGGCCGGACATTGCCCCGACCCTCGCTATTATAAAGAGGCCGGTCCTGACGCCTTCTCCTGTAACAGCCGCGCCGCCTATATTTAAGACCGCGCTCCCGGGGGTAAAGAAGCTTAACGATATCGGCGCCACCATTATCGAAGTGAATACGAGCGCGGGCATTGTCCGCTTTAAAAGACGCCCTATTCTGACGCCCGAAAGGAGCGCGAGCACTACCGTCAAGGAGACCACGGCAATGAGCGTTAGGGCCCTTCCCGCAAGCGCCGCCGCGAAGACGAGAAAAAATATCCCGATTATCCGGGCCCTCGGCTCTATCGACTGAAGTACGCCTCCGGGCGAGTACTCCCGGTCAAATGCCCCCTCCATGAAGGAGGCGATATTGCCGAGCGTCCTATCTATAAAGCCCTCTCCTTTGAAGGCCGCTTCATTACCGCGCCCGCTTGCACTCTCTTCCCTGAGCCACCCCGGTATCTTCATCTCCGCCATAGCTTGCCCCACAGGAATACGAGGAGTACGACGCAGAGGCTCCCGAGGGCCGCGGAAAACGCATAAAAGGCCGCGCCTTCAACGCCGCCGCCTGCCCAGGGAAGGGTATAGCGGGACATGACCCCCTTCCAACCGTTAAACCGCTCCATGCCCGCCGGGACGTATCCTATAAGCCTCGATAACTCGACCCTGCCCCACTCGCCCCACGGTGACCCCGAGGCCAGAAGCCCCAACGGCGTCAGGAGAACGAGGAGGACCAGGAAGGCCCACGCGGGCCCCGACCGTTTTCCTCTTTCCTTGAGCCCGCCCTCCTTCATAACGTACGATACGACAAGCGACGTGCCGAGGGCCTCCACAGGCCCGAAAAAAAGAAGGTGCGGCGCCGTCATGGCCGGTATCGCTACGGCCAGAGGATACGGCGCGTAAAGCGGCCGCCCGCCCGCCCCGGTCGCTATGAGCGGCTGCACACCCAGTTCCATGGCGGCCGCCAGGGCCGATAGGTTTATGGCCGCGTACGCCGCGAGGCCCGCGGCCAGCGGCCTCCTATTCGGCATAAGGGCCGAAAGCGCCCTGTAGAGATAATAGCCGGAGAAGCTCGCAACGAACGCCATGTTGAAGGAGTTCGCCCCGAAGGTCGTTATCCCGCCGTCGGCAAATAGAAGCGCCTGGAGCGCAAGCGTAAGGCTCATCGCCACTACCCCGGCCCACGGCCCGAGGACGACGGCCACTATCGTCGAGCCGACCATGTGACCGCTCGACCCGCCCGGCACCGGGATATTGAACATCATTATGACGAAGGCAAAGGCCCCGCCGAGCGCAAGGAGCGGGAGTTCCTTTACCTTGACCGTCTTCTCTACCATGCGCGACGCGATATACCAGACAGGGACCATCCCGGCGTAAAAGACAAGAGACGTCCCGGGGCTTAAATATCCGTCCGGTATGTGCATATAAAACCTCTAAGGAATTTGAGAGAACCTTTTTGTAAAAAGTTTCTCTCAACTCGGACATTTGATAAAAACCTCTAAAAGTCTTTGAAGGGGGAGGGGGGAAGCTTTCTACAGAAAGGTTCCCCCAGTCTCCTTTGCGGCTTCTATGGCGAGCGCGTTTACTATGGCGGCGGCCACTGTCGAGCCGCCCTTTCTGCCGCTCGTAGCTATGTATTCGAGACCCGAGACCATTAGCGTATCCTTTGATTCGGCCGCGCCAACGAACCCGACCGGCACGCCTACGACGAGGGCGGGCCTCGATTTTTTTTCTTTGAGTATCTTAAGGAGCTCCATCAAGGCCGTGGGCGCGTTGCCTATGGCTACTATCGAGCCTTCGAGGTATTGGGCCGCCTTCCGCATTGAAGCGGCTGTCCTCGTCAAGTTCTCGAGGGCGGCCCTTTTTATCACGTCCGCGTCAGAGGAGAAACAGTGGACGCTTGCGTTAAAGGGCTTGAGCCTGTATCTCATTATCCCGGTCTCGACCATCCTTACGTCGGTTATTATGTCGCAACCGCTCCTTATCGCCTCTATCCCGGCATTTACCGCGTTGGGGCTGAAGCGGAGGATGTCCCTGAAGTCGAAGTCAGCCGTCGTGTGTATCACCCTCTTTACGACGGGAAGTTCCGTTGAAGTGAAGCGGGTCTCCCTCAGCTCTTCCTCGATAATCCTGAAGCTTTCCTTTTCTATCGGGTGGACCGAAAGCGGCAGCTTTATCGTACCGAGGGACTCTTCTATCCTTTCGACGGCCATATCGACGAGCCTCTCGTCGAAGCCGAGGTTTCTGGCGATGCGTATCTTAAGTCCGGGGTGCTCAAGTTTAACGGCCTCGATCTCCCCGGGTATGTCGCTTGTGACGTGGAGCCCCGGATAGAGGAAATAGGGCATGACCGTTATATCCTTTACGCCTTCCCTTACTATCCCTCCCACGGCCTCCTTTATGCCGGGCCTTTCCATCTGGAGAAAGGCCGCCCTTACGAGGCCCCACCCGCCCTTTTTCGAGACGGCCCCGGCGATGGCCCGAAGGGTGTCGTTGGCCTCTTTCGCCTTGCTTCCGTGCCCGAGTAAAAGTATAGCGGTTTTTGCGTTCCCGTCGAGTTCCATAGTCCTCCCGTCAAATAAAAAACCCTCCGCAAAGGGAGGGTTTTTGTAAATGGAAAAACAGATACGTTGACCCCCCACCTTCTTTACCTTCGAAGAGATCGTGGGCATGCCTGGGCAGGTCTCCTGACTTACGGCTTGGCCTACTCTCCGCGCCTTCCCGGTTTCCCAGTGGCTGAATGCGGATTTCGTACCGTTTACAGTGGCGGGTCCGTTCCCGATTCTCACGGGATTCCCTCGGCCCTGGCATGTATGTAGCGCTTACGCGCGTGGAACTATATTCACATTATAGAGTCATGCTGTCAAGCGATATTCGGCTTTTCGATCTCGAGGACGACCTTGCCTTTTCTAAAGACCCGGACGATGCCCGTTGACCCGGATATGGTTATCGCGACCGCGTCCGTAACGTCCGTTATGCCTGCGGCGGCCATGTGGCGTGAGCCGAGCCCGGGAAGGAGCCCCCCGCCTTCGAGGGCGGCGTCCAGGTGGACCCCGGCTCCCATGACGACCCCGTCCTCGCGTATGACAAAGGCCCCGTCGAGGAGCGAGAACTCCTTAATCGTCTCATGGAGCGCCGGGTCGAGTATGTTCCGGGCTTCTTCCGGGTAGCCCTTGAAAGGGTTCATTATGAGGGGCCTCGAGAGCTTCATGACCTTGTCGTAGCCGCCTATGACGAACGTCGTGCCTATGGCCTTGCCCTCGCGGCCTTCGCTCGCGAGCTCCAGGGCGATCCCTAGGACCGTCTCGAGTACCGGCGGGCGGATCTTCTTAAGAAGCCCCCTGGATATCCCCCTTGTCGAGAAGACCTCGTTTTCGTTATTGAGGTCGAGGACCATCAGCGTGTCGAGAAACCCGCGCCGGGGCATGCCGGTAAGGCAGACGATCCTATCGGTGTTTTTTATGAAGCCCTCCGTAACCGCCATGATGACGGCGAGCTTCATGCGCCCGAGCCTCGTGAGGTTGACCGGCGGGAGCCTCAGGACCGCCAGAACGTCGACCTTAATCGGCTCGAGCTCCTTTTCGGAATCCTCCCGGTGGGTCACGAGTATCATCTTTCTTTTTTCCGGGCGGTCCTTCCAGACGGACCAGTCGTCCATGGCGTCGAGAAATAGGACGAGGGCCGCCCCCTTTACGTCCCTTAGCGCCGAAAGGGCGTTATCGACCATGAGCTTATTCATGTCTCCTTTATCGGTCTCGCCGGCCATCAACGGGTCCTTTCCTCTATCTGCGTGAATATCCCCCGGAGCATGTTTATCTCCTTCTGCATGAGGCCCGTCCTGCCGAAAAGCCTCTTAAAGCTCCTCATTATGGCGGTAAGGAGATACTCCCCTCCCTGCTCGCCGTATCCGAGCGCGCGGAGCGCCCGCTCCATGTGGACGTACATCCGCTCCTTCTCCATGCTCGAGGCCGCGACGACCACGGGCGCCCTCTCCTCGGTAAGGCCAAAGAGCTCGTAGCAGACGATAAAGACCGCGTGCGAGAGGTTAAGGGACGGGTACTCGGGGGCGGTAGGGATCTCGACGAGCATGTCGCAAAGCGGTATCTCGTCGTTAAGGAGGCCCCTGTCCTCCCTGCCGAAAAGTATGGAGACGGTGTTTTTGCGGCCCATCTCGAGCATCTTAGGGGCCGCCTCCTTTAGCGTCATGACCGGGTATCTCCCGCGGCCCATCCGCCGGGTCGTGCCGACTATGAGGCCCGAGTCCTTCGCGCACTCCCGGAGGTCCGTGTGCACGGTCGCGTTTTTAAGGACGTCGTCGGCCTTGCACGCCATGGACCAGGCCTCGTTATTCATATAGTCGCACGGGTTTACGAGGGCAAGTCTCGAAAAGCCCGTGTTCTTCATCGCCCTCGCGACGCTCCCGACGTTGCCGGAGCTCTGCGGCCCGGCGAGCACTATACGGAAGTTCCTCATCTTTTCCTTTAAGCCTCTTTTTTCCCCTTTGGCCTTACCCCTCATCTCCTGTCCATCTCCTGTCCATCTCCTCCTTATGAACTTTACGCCTTCTTAAGCGCTCCGCGCGCGGCGATTATCCCTGATATTGAAGCCTGGATTATGGACCTCGTCACCCCCGCGCCGTCCCCTGCCGCGAAAAGGCCCGGGAGTTCCGTCTCGAGGTCCTTCGTGAGCTTAAGCCTCATCGAGTAGAACTTGACCTCGACCCCGTAAAGTAGAGTCGACATCGAGCCTATGCCCGGGGCGAAGCGGTCAAGGGCCTCAAGCATCTCTATTATGTCCGTCATGTGCCTGTACGGAAGTACGAACGAGAGGTCCCCGGGCGTCGCTTCAGGGTAGGTCGGCTTGAGGGCGTTATTCTTTATCCTCTCCGGGGTGGACCTCCGTCCATGGAGGAGGTCGCCGAGCCTCTGGACGATTATCCCTCCTCCTAGCATGTTGGCGAGCCTCGCGATGTACTCGCCGTAGGCTATGGGCTCGTGGAACGGCTCCGTAAAGGTCGTCGAGACGAGAACCGCGAAGTTGGTGTTGTCGGTCTTCCTTACGGAGTAGCTGTGGCCGTTTACCGTGGAGAACCCTGCGTTCCGTTCCTTTACGACCGAGCCGAACGGGTTCATGCAGAAAGTGCGCACCGGGTCGTCGAACTTTTTCGAATTATAGAGGAGCTTCGCCTCGTGCATGACGTCCGTAACGTGCGCCAGCGCGCTTGCCGGGACCTCGACCCTTACGCCGATGTCGACCGGGTTGACCTCGGTCTTGAGTTTAAGCTTTCCGGCCTCTTCCGCGAGCCACCTTGCACCCCCGCGCCCGGGGCATAGTATGACGGACCCCGACGGATACTCGCTCCCGTCGGAAGTCCTTACGCCCGCCGCCCTCCCGTCCTTTTCGATTATTCCGGTAACGGTCTTTTCGAACCTGACCTCGGCGCCGCCTGAAAGCGCGATCCTCAGGTTCTTAAGGAGCCCGGTGCACCTGTCCGTGCCGATGTGCCTAATGGGGAAGGACACGAGCCTAAGGCCCGCCCTGGCGGCGTCCTCTCCTATGCGGCCTACCGCTTCTCTGTCGACCCCTTTAAGCTCGAAGGGCGCGCCGTATCGCAGGTAGAACGCGTCAGTGTAGCGGATAAGGTCCTCCAGCTCTTTTTCCGTTACGTACTCATTAAGGAACCCGCCTATTTCCCTCGATAGGTTCAATTTGCCGTCGCTAAAGGCCCCGGCCCCTCCCCAGCCCGAATAGACGTCCGTCCTGTCGCGGTCTTCGAGGTCTTTGCCCTTTTCGAGGATAAGGACCTTTAGCGGCGCCTTGCTGGAGACGAGCTCAAGGGCGGCGAATATCCCGGCGGGCCCCGAGCCCACTATTATGC
>DAIDBB010000246.1 GCA_027310325.1 bacterium
CTGAAAGGCCGGACAAGAACGACTCCAGATGGAAGCCTTTTAAGAGCAGCCACGGGCTTTCCGGACACGCCTTCATAGGGGCCGTGCCGTTTATAATGGCCGGCCGTATGGAGGATAACATTTATCTGAAGGGAATGTTCTACGGCCTTTCGGTGCTTCCCGGCCTTTCAAGGATAAACGATAACCGGCATTATTTCTCCCAGGCAGCCATCGGGTGGTATCTTGCTTACCTCAGTTCAAGCGTCGTCGATAGAAAAACCGACGGCTCGGTATCTTTCATGGCCGTGCCCAGGGACGGAGGC
This sequence comes from bacterium, assembly GCA_027310325.1. GTDB lineage: Bacteria > Desulfobacterota > GWC2-55-46 > GWC2-55-46 > GWC2-55-46 > JAKAIQ01. Next base: position 303 of record DAIDBB010000246.1, read on the forward strand.
CTTGAGCTCAGATTTAACGCCATTTTTTAGCCGTTCACCTTCCGAAGTTTTCCGCAACTCGACCCCGTTCGAAGCGCATCAGCCGCTCTTAATTATATTGATTAACACGGCAATTTTTGATATAAAATAGGGATATGAGAGTTATGCCAATTAACATACGCAGTTCAAAAGCGGGTAAAGGTCAGCAGGGCTTTACCCTTATTGAGCTTATGGTCGTTATCGTCATACTCGGGATCCTGGCCGCCATCATCGCCCCCAGAATAATAGGAAGGACCGATGAAGCCAAGGTCACAAAGGCGAAGGTCCAGATGCGCAATTTTGAGACGGCCCTCAAGATGTATAAGCTCGATAACGGGACTTATCCGACTACCGAGCAAGGGCTCGAAGCGCTCATCCAGAAACCCTCTGTCGGGGTAATACCTAAAAACTGGAGAGAAGGCGGATACCTTGAAATGAAAAAGGTCCCCCTCGACCCATGGGGCAATAAATATGTGTACCTATCGCCGGGCTCGCACGGGGACTTCGATATAAAATCTTACGGCGCCGACGGCGCACAGGGCGGCGATGGGTTTAATGCTGACATCGAAAGCTGGAACCTCGACTAAAACTAACGTAAACAACACAAAAGGGTTCACACTCCTCGAACTTATAGTCGTAATAGTCATACTTGGCTCTGTCCTGTTGATAGTTTTCCCAAGAATCCCCTATTTCGAGAATTTCGCGCTCAGCTCAGAGGCCAGGCGGGTGGCCGGACTTCTCCGCTATCTGGACGAATCCGCCTCGGCGAAAAAGATATATTACAGAGTCTGGTTCAGCCTGGAAAAAGGTTCAATAGAGGTCGAGTCCTCAGCCGACGGAGTGGAGTTCAAAAAGAGCGGCGACGAGTCCCTGCAAGGGCGCTCCTTCAAGGACGCCATCGAGATGGTCGACCTGGTCCTGGCCGGACTTGGCAAGGTAGACCATGGGGATGTGGCGGTCGTCTTCAACCCAGGGGCCGGGGCGGAGCCTTTTAACCTCCATATGAGGAAAAACGGCCGTACCGTTACGATAAGCTATAACCCGTATTCTGGAAAGGTCACGGTGGCGGACGGGTATGTCTGAAATAGCGGGTTTACGGAAAACGGCGCTCGCCGATGATAGAGGTTTTACCCTTCTTGAGGTAGTAATCGCGCTCGCGATAATTTCGGGCGTTATAGTAACTGTCCTTACGACCCTTAATTACCACTTGGAAGTCACAGATAGGATCGAGTCCATGGCGACTGCCACGATACTGGCAAGGGAAAAGGTCGAGGATATAAACTTGAACGGCCTTCCAGCCAAAAAGGAAGGTGACTTTGCCCCGGGGTTTCCGGGCTTCAGATGGCAATACTACACCGAAGACCTGCCCATACCTGGGATTAAAAAGGTCTATCTCACCGTTACGTGGGGTGGAAATAACAAGGTCGTCATAGAGACCTATAAGCAGACCTGATGGTGAAATCAATTTCCGGCAGGAAGGGCGCTGACAGAGGTTTTACGCTTCTTGAAGTCCTCGTGGCCGTAGCCCTGGCGTCGATAGTCATCATAGCCCTTTACAGCAGCTTTTTTTCCGTGCTGAGGGGGCAATCTGATATCGACAGGTCACTTGAGCGCACAAGGGAGGTAAGTCGTTTCCTCGAGACGTTTTCAAGGGAGGTCCAGTCGTCTTTTTTCAAGGCAGATAGTACCTGGACAGGTTTCGCCGGCGACGAGGAAAATAAAAACGGAAGACCCGTGAGCAGGATAGCTATGACGGCCTTTACCTATCCGGCGTTAAATCCCGGCAGGCCCGCCGGAGACCTTCTTACAATTCGTTATCACGTGGAAAATAAGGAAGGCAAGCTCGTACTTTATAAGGAGACGTGGAATCCTTATGCGGCTGCAAAAACAGATATATTAAGGGCTGAGGATGCAAAGACAGGCGCCTTAAAGGCGGAGGTAATCGAGGACATCGACGGCTTCGAGATACTCTATTATAACGGCAGGGATTGGGCAAAGGCCTGGGACGCCAAACTCGACACGGCCGTCCCTGACGCGGTAAAGGTCAGTCTATCCGTCAAGGACAGGGGAGAGGTGAAAGCGTTTTCAGCCGTGGCCCGGACGATGATAAGATAATGGTAGGATGAGGAGGGCCTGGAATTTCTAGCGGGTTGTTAAAAAAGTCCTCTAAGTAACCGAAATCACGGATTTTAATGCGCTCATCTGGCATACTGAATGATGTGGGCGCATTTATAGGATGGGTATGTAAGAATGAAGCGTGGGATCTACTCGGAAAAGGGCATGGCTCTTATCATTACCCTTTTGATTACCGCGATACTTGTAGCCGTCATAACGGAGGTTGTTTATACGGTGCACACCAATGCCATGATGATGGAGAGCTTCAAGGACGGCGAGAGGGCCGCGATGCTGGCGGAAGGAGGCGTCAGGCTTGCGACCATGGGAATTAACGAAATGATGAGGGGCAAGACCTATACGGCCTTCGGCCCAGACGAAGCAAAGCAGGTCGTACCCGAGGGAGAAGGCGTTTTGACCCTGGCAATAGAAGACGAGGAAGGCAAGTTCCCCGTTAATTCGATAGTTTTTGCGAACGGCGAGACTAACTCGGACAAGTATGCCGCTTATCCAAGGCTTCTTGACGGACAGGGGCTGTCCGTAGAGC
>DAIDBB010000257.1 GCA_027310325.1 bacterium
GGGTGAGCAGCGCGTAAGGATGGAGGCCGGGCGAGCGAGCCGAGGCAGAAAAGCCGCAAGCCGCTCTTGGCGAAGCGGCCTAAGCGGCGAGCGAGGAGGATTGAGGCCGTAGCGCGGAGAACCCCTTGGCCCGAAGCGCGCGGAAGCGCGCAAAAAACTCTACAGCAGGGCGCATCTAAAGAGGATTGCCAGGAGCTGTAATTTCGCAAGGCGGCTAATCAGCCCAGACAACTATAGGAATATGTGAAAAACCTGCTGCGACTGATGCTCTATAACGGTGATGCCTGCTTCCAACCACCACTCGTCTGGAATTATAAAATCCAGGGAAGGCTCTCCTTCAATCGCGAATTTCAAAGGGTGCCCTCCCCCCTACTTCTTCAACAGGTCCCACGAATAGTACCACGTCACGTAGTACTGCATGTGGTTCGAGGTGAGCTTCAGCCCGGGGTACCTCTGCCAGTAATAGTCGGCCCCGGCCCGGAACATCCACTTCCTCAGCTCCACCCCCACGGCAGGCCCGGAGGCGTCGTAGAACCGGGTGTTCTTTTCCCTCCCCCTGAACCGGAACTCCGCGAAGGTGTTGAACATGACGCCGCCGGGAAGCCTCAGCCAGTCTATTCCCTGGTTTACGTAGCCCATTGCCCCGGACCCGTTAAGGCCCGTCATGTCGTAGGTGAGGCGGCCCCAGGTCGAGCCCGGAAGCCCCATGAAGTAGGACGAGGAGAAGAACCTCTTGAGGTCCCAGCCGTAGTACCAGTCGAGGTATATCTCGCGGTTGTTCGAGGTCCTGCTGAGCTCGGTGAAGTACTGCCGGTAGTAGTCGATCCCGAGCCTGAAGACGGAATGCCTTAGCTCTACCCCAAGGACCGGGCCGGTCGAGTTGTAGAAGGCGTTGTTCTTCGTCCTTAAGAGCCACCTGTACTCGGCGTACGTATCGAGCTTTATGTCTCCCGGGAGCCTCAGCCAGTCTATGCCCTGCCTCAGGAAACCCATCGTCCCGGCGCCGCTTATGCCGTCCGCGTCGTAAGTGGCGTTGCCCCAGGTGGAGCCCGGCAATCCCACGAGCTCGTAAGCCTCGGCCCTTGCGCACGAAAGCGCGAGCGCGAAAAACACCAGGGATAGCGTCAGTCCTTTATAGATAACTTTATCCATTTCTTTTCTTTGCCCGAAAGGAAGTAGTCGGGGCCCTTCTTCACTATCTCGGCCCCCTCGGTGGCGGAGACGAAATCCGTCCCCGGTATCGACGACGGGTCAAGCGTCTTTTCATGTCCTTTATCGAAGGGGCTATCCGCGAGAAATTCCGAAAGCATGGAAGCTAGCGCCAGATAGCTCGTTGGCTTCGATATGACCCCGGCGTCCGACGGCGCGCGCGCCCCGCCGACGAGCCTTACCCCGACCGGGACCCTGGTTATGTCCGGAAGCGGCATGTCGCGAAGCCCCGGCCCCTGGAAGGAGCTGCCGCCGAGAGCCGCCCCGTGCTCCGGGACGAACACGACCACGACGTTCCTGCCTGAAGATTGGACGAGTTCGATGAACCTGTCGACGTCCGCGAAAAGGGTCTTTAGCCGCGTCCCGTACCAGGAGGCCTTGTCCTTCGCCCACCAGTCGGCCTCCCCCTCCCTGTGGACCCCGTCGTGGAGGGTGACGGTATTATAGTAGAGGGCCACGGGCCCGCCGCCCGCCGAAAGCCGCGACTTCCACCATCTCTCGAGGACCGCGTAGTCTCCGTATACCGGCGAGTCGTCGAACATGGCGTAGACGGGCCTTAAGCCCTCCCGGCCCTGAAGCGGCGGGCCCATGTGCCCGAGCCTGCGCGCCTCTTCCTTGAAGTTGCCGTAGACGCCGTCGTGGTTTAGCGCGAAGTCCACCTTGAACCCGGCCCTTTCGAGGCCGTCGAAGAGGTAGCAGTCGGCCCCGGCCTCGTTGTACAGGTCCGCGTGGCGGGGCTGGCCGCAGTTTGCCCTCATGAGCCGTATGGCGGCCGGGCCGCTGTAGGTGGTCGCCGAATTGAAGTCCGTGAAGAGATAATCGAACCGCCCGAAAAACCCGCCGCCGTAACCCGCGTCTTTCAGGTCCTTCCACGAAAGCGAGCAGACGTGGATGAAGGCGACGTCGAAGCCGGGGCTGCTTTTCGCCTCGAAATGAACGGCCCTCTTCGCCTCGCCGGCGTAAAAGGCCTTTAGCCAACCGTCGAGCGAACTAGCATCGCCCCGCCCTTTCCATTCAACGGGTATGACAAGGACGATAAGGACGACGACGACCGGG
>DAIDBB010000260.1 GCA_027310325.1 bacterium
TCTCACGGACGGTCTTCTTGGGTACGCCCGTTTTCTTGGCTATATGATCTTCAATCTGAGATCTTGTCATCGCCTTTGCCATTTTTATCCCCCTTTTGTTTTGTTGCCGCGGAATTCCGATTCCAAACGATTCTTAAAGCCGCCCAATACCTGGCCTTGTTTGTCGAGCCACCTGAGTTTTGGAGCCCTTACGGCATCACCTTCTTGAGTCCGGCGGGTCTTTAAGTCCCTTATTCCTTCTCGGACTTGGTCTCTTTCTTTTTTCTGGGCTTAGGCGCCTTTTTTTCTTCGCCTTCGGCCGCCTTTTTTCTCGACGCGGCTTTTTTAGGGGCCGACTCTGCTTTTTTGGCAGCCGGCTTAGCCGTCTTTTTCAACGGGGCTTTCTTCGCCGTTTTCGGCGCTGCGGCCTCAGGCGCCGCTCCGGACTCGACCAGCTCTATGAAGGACATCGACGCGTTATCTCCGGGGCGCTCCCCGATCTTCAGGATCCTCGTGTAGCCGCCGTTCCTTTCCTTGAACTTCGGCGCGATATCGTCGAAAAGCTTCGTAACGGCCATTTTATTCCTCATAAAGGCCATCGCTCTACGCCTTGCGGCCAATGTCCCATCTTTACCGAGAGTTATCATCCTCTCGGCAAACCGCCTGAGGACCTTGGCCCTTTGCGTGGTGGTCTTGATCCTGCCGGCAAGGACCAGGTCATTGGTCATATTAGAGAGCATGGCCCTCATATGACTGGCAGTCCTGTCAAACCTTTTTTCGTCTCTATTGTGTCTCATAGTGTCTATACCTAAGCGGTCTCCTTGTGTTCCACATGCATAGCGTCAAGGTCTTTCCTTGAAGGAAAGCCATCAAGCTTCATCCCGAAGTCCAGATCCATGCCGTGAAGTATTTCTTTTATCTCGTTAAGGGACTTTCTGCCAAAGTTCTTGGTCCGGAGCATCTCCTGCTCGGTCTTCTGGACCATCTCCCCGATGTATTTTATATCAGCGTTCTTAAGGCAGTTTGCGGACCTTACTGAAAGTTCAAGCTCATCTACTGTCTTAAAGAGGTTCTCGTTGAACTGGGGCTTTGACTCGGCCTTCTCTATCTGCCCCTCTTCACCTTCTTCCTCGAAAGTTATAAAGACGCTCAGCTGGTCCTTCAATATCTTGGCTGCTATGGCCATCGCGTTCTGGGGGTCCAGGGCCCCGGTAGTCCACAACTCGAGCACCAGTTTGTCATAGTCGGTCCTC
>DAIDBB010000283.1 GCA_027310325.1 bacterium
TAAAGAGACTCTACCAAAACCGCGCTTCTTTTCCTTGCCGCCTCAATTGCCGCCTTTAGCGGCTGTTCGCTCTCTGGCCCGGATATAAAGTCAAAGTCCGTAAGTCTTGACGGCGGGCAGCAACTTACCAGCCGAGCACCCACGCGAAGACAAGCGGCGCGACTATCGTGGCGTCGGACTCTATTATGAACCTCGGCGTTTCGGCGCTAAGCTTCCCCCAGGTTATCTTCTCGTTGGGCACGGCCCCGGAGTACGAGCCGTAGCTCGTCGTGGAGTCCGATATCTGGCAGAAGTATCCCCAGAATGGCGTATCGAGCCTTCTTAAGTCCTGCCTGAGCATCGGCACCACGCAGATGGGGAAGTCCCCGGCTATGCCCCCGCCGATCTGGAAAAAGCCGATACCCGGATGTTTGCTGTTCTTGGTGTACCAGTCCGCAAGAAAGGTCATGTACTCGATGCCGGATTTGATGGTCGCGGGCTTGAGTTCCCCGGTGACGCAGTAGGAAGCGAAGATGTTGCCGAGCGTAGAGTCCTCCCATCCCGGGACGATTATCGGGAGGTCCCTCTCGGCGGCCGCTATCATCCAGCTGTCCTTTGGGTCTATCTCGTAGTATTCCTTCAGCGCCCCGCTCTTAAGGAGCCGGTAGAAGTACTCGTGCGGAAGATGGCGCTCGTTCCTGTCGTTCGCCTCTTTCCAGAGCTTATATATATTGCGCTCTATTCTTCTTATGGCCTCGCCCTCCGGTATGCAGGTGTCCGTTACCCTGTTGAACCCCTTCTCCAGTAGCTCCCACTCGTCCTTCGGCGTCAGGTCCCTGTAGCCCGGTATCCTCTTATAGTGCGTATGCGCGACCAGGTTGAAGACGTCTTCTTCGAGGTTCGCGCCCGTGCAGGTTATTATGTCGACCTTGCCCCTCCGTATCATCTCCGCGAGCGATTTCCCCAGCTCCGCCGTGCTCATCGCTCCCGCGAGCGTCACCATCATCTTCCCGCCGTTATTCATATGCGCCTCGTACGCCTTTGCCGCATCCACGAGGCTTGCGGCGTTGAAGTGAAGGTAGTGCGTCTCGATGAATCTGGAAATAGGGCCCTTGTCGCCTTTGCTCATTCTCATCTCTCCCGTTTGTTTATTTTTGCAGTAGAGTTTACCCGAAGAGGCCTTTCAAGGTCAAAAAAAATCTCACCCGTCCCGGAAAAAAATGGCGTGCGCCCCCAAGCGGGAGAAAACCTGCTACACTGTCATAGTGGCTTTTTTGGAAGGAATAAACATCAAGGAGGAACGACATGCAAGACGAATGTCCTTACCTGAGACTTGTTGATAAGGGCGACTGCGTATGCACTGCGTCGCTTACGAATATGATCCCCAGCCCCATAGAGCTCAGGCTCTACTGTACGACCGAGGACCATTACCGCTGCCCCATACTCCTTTCCCGGACCCTCAGGGAAGGGGCCAGAAGGGGAGCGGGCATGAGAGCGGCCGCGCATTTTTAGGGCGTTGCGCGCGGAGGGGACCTGTATGAGGGCGGTCACGCCTTAAAAGCCCTTCCGCGATGTACCTCGCCAGCGCTTATCCGGCCTTCAAACCCCGCTTCAGCCCGCGCCCGGCCGTCTCCGCATTTCACTTGGGCCCTGTAGTATATGAAAGCTTCCTCGTGTATTCTACAATCGCGTTCAGCTCCTCATCGGTAAGCTTCTGCGCCGGCATCCCCATGGGGAGGTCCTTGTAAAGCTTGGCCGCCCCCTCCCTTCCGTTCCTTATGACGCCGGCTATGGCCCGGTCGCTCGATTCGAGCACGAACTTGTTGCCCTGGATCGCCGGGGCCGCCGGAGAACCCTGGCCGTTGGGCCCGTGACACGACGCGCAATTAGTCCTGTAGATGGCCTCCCCGTCCGCCGCCAGGGCGGCGCCTGATAGAAATATTGCTATCGCAATGCCCGCTCCAATGGATATTCTCATGGTCTCCTCCCGGTATTAACGTTACGCTTTAGGGAAAGCGCATTTCCATTATAGCCCCATTTTCCTCAATGATAGGTATGCTGAAAACAAAAAGGCCGTGGGTAGCCCCTTTATTTTTGATTTAACGGATTGCTGAAGCGAGGAAGTCTTCGCGTCCCCGCCTGGCCGTTCTTTATCACGTCCGCTATGCCGCTTGCGGGGCTGTCGGCCACGGACCTGCTGCCCTGGAAAGAGGGCGCCATGGCCGGGCCCTGGCCATCGGAGCCGTGGCACGCCTGGCACTAGGGCCCTACTTCGGTATCACAACGGTCCTTTCCTCGAAGTTCCCCCCGGCCCCTTTAGTGTGGCACGCGCCGCAGTTCGAGAAGCTCTTTATCGAGGGCCTTTTAAAGACATCGCGCCTGATCTTTCTGTGCTTGCTCTCTATGTAAGGTATTTTTGTTATCCTCCCGGGAGTCGAGGAGCCGATCGACCTCATTATCTTTACCGACCATTCGGTATCCGACTTCTCCGCCGAGTTTGCGGTGAGGTACGCAAGGAGGTCCGTTTTGGTTTTGTCGTCGAGCGCGAGGTCCTCCCCGAAGTGCTTATCCGATGTATTCAAAAGCATGGTCCATGAGTGCGCGGGTAGAAAACCCGCCTGGTAGAGGAAGTGGCACGAGGAGCACTCTTTTTTGTAAAGCGGGCTTTCGACCGCGCTGAACCTCTCGTTCTCTCCTCCTCCTCCTCCTCCTCCTTCGCCTCTCTCGCCCTCTTCGCTCTCCCTCTCGGCCAGCAGCGCCTTCTTTCCGCCGCTTAAGGCCTCCCTGGTGTAGACGGATCCGTGCCCGCTTGTATCCGCCGCGTAACCCGGGCCGCCGTAAAAGAGAGCGAGGGCGCCGACCGCGAGAATCGGTACTAAAACGGACCTTATCTTCATCTTTCTCCTCCTTAATAATCTGACGTGTACCGGATCAGTTCGACATCATATATGTAATGAAATCACCCTTCTCCTCGGGGGTGCATTCCCGCTCGAGGACCCAGGCGCAGTTCCTCTTGAACCACTTCTCCACCTTCTGGGGGTCCGTAAACCTGTCCTTGTTGGCCGAGTGCGCCATGGGCTCTATCGTCTTACCGACGGGGGTCTTGCCCGGGTTCAATGGGTTAGAGGTGTGGCAGGTGGAGCAGGAGCGCTCCTCCTTGGCCGTCGAGTGCATCCTTTTGGCGTTAAAGAACTTCTTCCCCTCCTCGGCGCTGAACGCCTTAAGCGACGGCTCCTTTTTTTGGGCCTCGCTCAGGTACCTGTCCATTAGCGAGCGCATCCCCGCGTTTAGATCGGCCGGCCCGGCGGCTAACGCTCCGCCTGCAATGAAGAGCGCCGCGAGCCCGCCCAGCATTAAACCTTTTTTTTGCATGACGCCTCCCTTAATCAATCCGGCACATGTACGTCCTTGTCCTCGAACGAACCGACGGCGGCCCCCGGATGGCATGCCAGGCAATTGGCTTCACTCCCGACGGACTTTCTCTTGAAGACGTCCGCTGATATCTCCGAGTGCTTGTCCCTCCAGTACGGGATGCCGGTTATTTTAAGCGGCACTTCGCCTTTTTTTATCGAGGCCAGGAGCTTTTTCGAGGCCTCTGTGGTCGAGCGCTCGGCGGACGACGAGACGAGGTAATCGAGTATTTCGCGCCGTGTTGCCGGATCAAGCGAGACGTCTTCGCCGAAATGGTTATTGAGCCCGTCCATTATCCTCTTCCACGAAGCGGCCGGAAGGAGCGTCGGGTGGAAGGCGTTGTGGCACGGGGAGCATTCCTCCTTCCATTTGGGGTCGGGCTTGATGCGCGCCGTATAGCCTTTCGGGGTGACCACCTTCACCTGTTCAGAGACCTCGCCGGTAAACCTGATCTTTCTTTCCTGCGGAGGGAGGAACCTTACGCCGAGGCCGATGAGTATCGCCGCGAATATGAGCGCCACGAGCCTTAAAGAAGAAGGCCTGTCAACGGGCCTCATGTGCCCGACGCGTTCGCTCCACGTGGCCGGGTCTTCCTTCGTCCCGGTCACCATCGAAAGTATTATGTTCTCCTTCAGTATGAAGTCGTGGAAAAGGGCCGCGCTCACGTGGATGACGATGACCGCTAGCGCGAGCGCCGCGAGGAAGTCATGTATCTCCCTGAAGAATATGCCGGTATCCCTGGTGATGAGGCCCGCCCAGAAGCCCCTGCCCTCTTCCCCGCTGTAGGTTATGATGCCGGTAGCAACGAGAGAGACCGTCATGATGAGCATGAAGAGGACCACCCAGCCCACGGCCGGGTTGTGGCCCAGGTACCTGGGCGGCTTTAATGTCGCCGCCTGCCTGAGATAGTCCCTTACGCGCCGCCACCCGCCTACAAAATCCGAAAACCTGGCGTACCTGTTCCCCGCAAAGCCCCACAATATCCGGAAGACCACAAGGCCGAGGGCGATGTAGCCGAATACGGTATGGTACTCGAGGAACCACTCCGTCCCTGAAGTGAAAAAGGCCCCGGCAAACGCCGCTACAAGAGACCAGTGAAAGAGGCGCGTCGGTATGTCCCAGACCCTGACTTTCATTTTATGTTTTTTTACCGGAGGGGGAGGCCGGGTATTATTACCAATTTAATACCATGCCGAAAATTAAAGGAGAATTAAACACCGGGGCGCTGCGGTTCGCGCTTATCGGCCTTAAAGCACCCCCCCCTGTACATTGGAGCCCAATGCGTTCGAGAGATTATGCCGAAAGTATAACAGAGTCCTGAAACCCCGCAACATGGCGAGGCTTGAAATCGGCCTCAGCGCGCGGATTTTCTGGTATACTTCCGGTATAATTTAAAATCTCAAGACTATAAAAGGAGGAACATGATGAAAAGATTATTCTTGGGTATCGCGCTCCTGGCGTTTGCGGGCACTGCTATTGCTGCCGAAGCCCCTGCCAAACCCGCCGCAAACCCGCTAAAAGACGAGATGTGGCACCTTAACGCCGCCTTCAAGGGCCTGATCGACTCTTTGGTCCTCCAGACCCCGGGCGACATAGCGGGCCCCTTCGAAGAGGTCCTGAAGGCAAAGGCAAAGACAGATGCCGCCCTTGAAAAGGGAGAGATATGGCTCCCTAAAAATAACGACAGGAAGGACGAGTTCAGGAAGATGGACGAAGAGTCCCACGGACAGATAGAAGACCTGATAAAAAATTCGAAGAAGGGCGATATGAAGGGCGTGCAGGAACTCACGCACAAGCTCTTCGACGGGTGCGTGAGATGCCATAATACTTTCAGGCGGTAGGCGGCCGGCGGATGAGGCTTTTCGAAAGGACTTTTTTGGTGCTGCGCACGGCGGTTGTTTCAACCGACTCTTAAACCAAAGGGGCGCCAATTTGCCCAATGCAGGTTACGTTAATTGCCGTGCGCAGCGCCTTTCTACGGTTCGGAAGCTCTCCGACTCATGAAGTGACAATGCGGGCTATAGAAATGCTTCATTCCTTACCGGTTGAAGCCGTCAAAACGGCTTCAACAAGTTTCTCCCGGCAAGGGTCTTTTCTTCGTTGTGTCTCGTGCGTTCGAGGGCGAGTTCCTTGAGTCTCTTGATGTCGAGCTTGCCGGAGGCCAAAGCCGGGAAGGAGTCGATGGGCACGAGGTTTTCCCTCTTCGGTATCCAGAGCCTGGGGAGGTTCGCCTTGAGAAGCGCCTCCCATACCTCGGCGGGCTTCGCCTCTTTTTTTGTGTAGAAGGCGACGAGCCTCTCGCCCCTGTCAGCGTCGGGCACGGCGGTAACCGCGCAGTCGCACCCGAGCGCCATTGAGATCGTCTCCTCGACCTTTATGTGCGGGACCATCTCGCCGGCGATCTTACTAAACCTCGATACCCGGTCTACAATACTTATGAACCCGTCCGGGCCGACGGATGCGATGTCTCCCGTGGAGTACCAGCCGTCCTTAATGACCTCCCTCGTCTTGTCGGGATCTCCGAGGTAGCCCTTCATTACGCTTGGGCCCTTCACAAGGAGAAGCCCTTCGGTCCCGGCGGGAAGCTCCGAGCCGTTTTCCGGATGGACGACCTTTACTGCCACCCCGGGGATGGCGTGCCCGACGGTGCCGGGCTTGAACCCCGCCTGCCTCAGGTTCTTGTGCTCGACGTCGGGGACGTTCACTGATACGACCGGCGAAAGCTCGGTGGCTCCGTACCCTTCCATGAGCTCTATCCCGAACCTGCTCTTGAAGTCTCTCGCGACGTTCTCGCGGAGCTTCTCGGCCCCGGTCACGGCGTATCTGAGGGTGGCGAAGTCCCCGGGCGCGCACTTCTTTATGTATTGCCCGTAGAACGACGGGGTCCCTATGATTATCGTGGCCCTGTGGGTACGGCAGAGCTCTCCGGTGGACTTCGCGTCAAGGGGGTTTGCGAGGTAGACCGCGCCGAAGCCCTCGACGAGCGGCAGCCACAACGCGGCTGTGAAGCCGAAGGCGTGGAAGAAGGGCGGCACTCCCATGATGACGTCCTTTTCCGAGACGCCAAAGACCTGCGCGAACCCCTCGAGGTTCGAGACGATGTTATGGTGCGTGAGCACCACGCCCTTCGGGTCCCCGGTGGAGCCGCTCGTGAAGATGACGGTAGCGGTGCGGGACGGGTCGTAGGGACCGCCGGGGAACAGCGCGCCAAGCGCCTTATGCGGGAGCATGAGGACCGTGAGCCACGTCGCGCCCTTTTTGAGGCCGCTAAAGTTTAAGGCGATGTCTTCAAGATAGACGGCGTTCTCCGCCTCTTTCAACCCGATCTTCGCGGCAAAGGAACGTGAGGTGATTATCTTTTTTATCCCGCACTTCCTTGCGCACGCCGAGGTCACGTCCTCCCCGGCGGTGAAGTTGAGATTTACGGGGACCTTCCCGGCCATGAGCGCCGCGGCGTTCACGATGGCCGCCGCGACGGTAGAGGGGAGCATTATACCGACGTATTCGCCGTCGAGCCCCTTGATGCTCCGCGAAAGAAGAACGCTTCCCGCGAGCATCTTGCCCCACGAGACCTTTTTCCCGGTGGAGTCAGCGGCGCAGAACGAAAAGAACCTCTTTTTGGCCGTCCTTATGAACCGCAGGTGGAGCATGTCTTCGTTGGCCCTGCGCAGCAGGACCGCGTTACAGGCAAGCTCGCTCACGGCCTGCCTCACTTCGAGGGCGGAAGCCGAAGGCGTCATGGGCTTGCCGAAGGATACCGTCACCGGATAAGGGAACTGCCTCGGCAACTTCCAGAAGAACCTCCCCCCCTTGAAGCTGAAGACCGACCCCCAGACCCTGTCGAGGTGCACCGGGATAACGGGCACGTCGAGGCCCTCGGCTATCCTCTCGAACCCCTTTTTGAACGGAAGGAGGTTTCCGGTCCTGCTTATCTCGCCCTCGGCGAATATGCAGACGATGTGGCCGTTCATCAGCTCGCGGCGGGCCCTCTCAAGGGAGCCGAGTATCTCCCTTTTGTTGCCGTCGGCGACCGGCAGGGCCTTCATCAGGCGGAGGAACCAGCCGATGAGCTTCAGTTTACAGAAAAAATCGTAGACCATAAACCGTATGAAGCGCTGGACGCACGCGCCTATGAGGAGCCCGTCAACGAACGACATGTGGTTGCAGACGAGTATCGCGGGGCCCCTCACCGGGACGTTTTCATGCCCGACGGCCTTTATCTTATAGAGGGTGTGCGTGAGCATCCAGAGGATGAGGCGCGTAAAGAAGTCCGGCAGCGCCGCCACGAGGAAGATCGTGGCGACCATGGTCAGCAGGCCGAAGATGAGTATGATGCGGTCGGCCCCGATCCTCAAGAGGTCGTTAAGGAGCCAGAGTACGCCGGAGGCGAGGAGTATCCCCGCGGTGTTCGCAAAGTTGTTCGTGGCGATGATGCGGCCCTTCTCGTCGCTCCCGCTCTTCTGCTGCAGTAGCGCGTTAAGGGGGATTATGAAGAGGCCTCCGGAAAACCCGAGCATCATAAGCGCAGCGGCGGCCCTGGTGTAGGAGGCGGGCGAATAGGCCAGCAAAATAGAGAATACCCCCATGCCTATGGACCCCAGCGGCACGAGGCCCGGCTCGATCTTATCTCCTGAAAGGAACCCGGCGGTGACGCTACCGGCCCCTATGCCTATCGCGAGGAAAGTTATGAGTATCCCCACCCAGAGGTCCGATAGCCCCATGACGCCCTTGCCCAGAAGGAGTATGTCCATCTGAAGGAGCGACCCGAGGAACCAGAAATAGGTTATGGCTGATACGGTAAGGAGGAGGAACCTCTGCTTGAGGAGCCTCTTGAAGCCGGTCATTATCTCGCCCCAGGGGTTGACCTTGAAGGCCTTTCCCGGGGCCGGGTCGGCTACTTTCGATATGCCGAAGCTCGCGGCGGTGCCTACTATCGCTATGGCCAGGAGCACAAGGCCTATGAGGTCGAGCCTCCCTCTCCAGCGGGCGAAAAGGAACGTCCCCGCGGAGGTGCCGAGGATGATGGCCAGGAACGTCGACATCTCGATGAGGCCGTTCGCTCTCGACAGGTCCTCGGACCTGAGCATCTCCGGGAGCGCCCCGTATTTGGCCGGGCTGAAAAAGGTCGAATGGAGCGACATGAGGAAAAGCGTCACGAGCATCCACTCTATCCGCCCCGAGATGAAGGCGAAGAGGCCGAAACCGATGGCAACGACCTCGAAGGACTTCGTTACTATAAGGACCTTTCTCTTGTTGTAGGCGTCCGCCAGGTGGCCCGCGTAGCCCGAAAAAAGGAGGTACGGGAGGATAAAGACGGCGCCTACCAGAGAGACGTAGGCGCTCCCGCTGCCCGGCGTCGCCGCCATGTTGACGGCGACCATAGAAAGGACTATCTTGAAGGTGTTGTCGTTAAACGCCCCCAGGAACTGCGTCCAGAGAAAGGACTGGAAGCCGAACGACTTTAGAAGGTCCGTGTATTTTCCTTTAGCCATCCTGGTCTAAGCCTTTTTACGAGATGCCGGTAATCGCGCCGTCCGGGGAGATATCGATCTTTTCCGCGAGCGGGTGCGCCGGCAGCCCCGGCATGAGGAGTATGTGGCCGCAGCGCGCCACAAGGAACCCGGCCCCGCCGTTAGGCACAACGCCATCGACGGTTATCTTGAAGCCGTTAGGCCTGCCGGGGAGCGCGGCATTATCGGAAAGCGACTTCGGCGTCTTGGCGACGCATACCGGAAGCCCCCCGTAGCCGAGCCTCTCGATGTCATTTATATCCTTTTCAGCCCCGGGCGTAAAGTTTACTCCTTCGGCGCCGTACATCTCTTTCGCTATGACCGAGATCTTTTCCTTGACGCGCAGGCCTTCGGGGTAGAGGAACCTGAAGCCGTTATTAACGCGCGATTTCGCAAGCCACTCGGCCAATTCCACCCCACCGCTACCGCCTTCGTCCCGGACGTTTACGGCAAAGGCCGGAACCCCAAGCCCCTCGATCGATTTTATTACCTCGCGTATTTCAGGGTCCGTATCGTCGTGAAAGCGGTTTATCGCAA
>DAIDBB010000291.1 GCA_027310325.1 bacterium
ATCCTAACCTATTGTTTTTCTTGAGTCTTTATCGCAGCCTCGTTCTTGACAGCGCAACCATCCGGTCCTATAATTCAATTAGGAGATGAGGCTGAAAAAAATAGGAGGTGACGGTTATGTTTGAGCTCAAAAAATGGGAACCCTTAAGGGATCTGTCAAGTTTCCAGAGAGAGATGCAGAGAGACATGGATGACTTCTTCAGAAGGGTTTTCGGAAGCATCACCAGTTTGACTCCGTCGGGCCTCTTCAGGAGAGAATACAAGGAATGGTATCCGTCGATCGACTGCTTCATCAAGAATAACCAGTTTGTGGTCCACGCGGACCTGCCGGGAGTCGACCCGAAGGACGTGGATATCTCTGTAACCGGCACGATGCTGACGCTGAAGGGCGAGAGAAAAGCGGAATACGACGAGAAGAAGGAAGGGTATCTCTTCCACGAGGCTTCTTACGGCGCATTCGAAAGGACTCTTGAGCTTCCGGAAGGGGTCGATACGAACAAGATCCATGCCACTTACAGGAACGGCATACTTGAGTTGACGATGCCGGTAAAGGCCGAGGTCCTTCCCAAGAAGGTCAAAGTGGAGGTCGAGGAATCGAAAAAGGCGGCCTGATGCGCCTTGAGTAAAGAAATATAAATGTCTGCCTCATCTCTCAGAGGTGAAGATCCGGCGCCCCGGCAAAAGGGGTAAGCTCCAGGAAAATAGTGGAGTTGCCGGATCTTTTATAATAAAAAAAGACCTTCCCATGAAGGCCTTTTTTATTGGTTTCCATCCAAAGGTCTTTTTAACGTATTGCAGCTTCAGATGTAGAGGGCGTGCTGGGCCCCCTTTACCAATTCCAGAAATGACACAAGCCCCATGCTGCAGTCGACCAGGTCCACAAGTTCGTCTCTCGCTATATTTAGGACGGCCATCGACGCCGTGCACGCATAAAGCTTAACCCTGCCGAACCTCTTTGCAGTGGTGAGCATCTCGCTTATGCTGTCGATCGTGCCTCGATTTATGTTCTTTTCCAGCTCTACCCTGAAGGGCTCTTCCTCCTGGAGCTCGTCCGTCTTTCCTTTTATAAGACGCTTCAGGGCCCCGTAGCTGAAAAAGATATGGACCTCCCCTCCCATCGCCAGCACAACGTTCGTGATGGAGACCGCCTGGTACACCCTGTCATATGATCCCGAATGAAGAAAGATGCAAAGACGGTAGTTTTTTTCAGCCATATCAGTGCTTCTTCCTTATCGTCGCGGCCCAGTCGAGGAGCGGCACATTGGCTTTACGCGCCTCGGCGAACTTCTCGGCGAGCATGTCCATGTCCTTCTGGCCGAAACGCTCGGAGAGGATCGCCAGACCGTCGCAGTTGCTCACATGGATAAGGAGGGCCATCGCGGCCTTTGTGGCGTCCTTCGATTCCTGGTCAGTAAGGGTGTCCTTGCTGAGGAGCTGTGCGCAGACCTTAGCGGTGTCTATCACGTTATTGTGCTCCTTTATGAGCTGATCGACGTATTCGCCGAGGAATTTACGGAGTGCCGGATAGAGATATTCTTCTTCATACCTGAAGTGGGGCCCCGTAAGGGCGTTCAGAGTGCCGAGCACCTCGCGGGCCTTTTTTACGTTTTTTTCCTGGAGCGCGTTCGTAATTTCGAGTATGCCGTCGCGCACCTTCCTGTGGTCTTCCCTGAACTCTTCGATCGGGTCTAGTTTGGCGGCCATTTCTATCTCCTTTGCTTGATTTTTTAAAAAAGGTTATCAGAATAAAAAACCCTGGAAAGGGTTTCCACAGGGCGGCCTTTCGAATGCCTCCCCGGAAACTTCCCCGTGGAAAACATTTTTATTCTTTATAAATTAATAAAACAACAATGCGAAGAATTAATCAAGCGATTTTTACGAGGCGGTGATTAACAGGGGCTGCGATGGGTTTAATCAATGCCGTACCGTAAGGAAGCTGCGGTCCTGGACCCTTTTATCCTGCGGCTGAAGAAATCTATCGTGCGCAAGAGGCCTTCCTCAAGGCCTATGTGGGGGCTCCATCCGAGGATATCTTTGGCGAGCGTTATGTCCGGGCGTCTCTGCACCGGGTCGTCGGGAGGAAGAGGCTTCTGGACTATTATTGAGCCGCTTCCTGTAATCTTTCTTATAAGGTTCGCAAGGTCGAGAACCGTAAACTCCACCGGATTTCCCAGGTTTACGGGCCCCGTGAAATTCTCGGTATTCATCATCCTCACCATGCCCTCGACCATATCGTCGATGTAGCAGAAAGATCTGGTCTGTCCGCCGTTCCCGTATACCGTTATGTCCCGGCCCCGAAGGGCCTGGACGATGAAGTTGCTTACGACCCTGCCGTCGTCCTCGAGCATCCTCGGTCCGTAGGTATTGAATATCCGCACCACCCTGATGTCGACCCCGTTTTGCCTGTGGTAGTCGAACATGAGGGTCTCGGCGCACCTCTTGCCCTCGTCGTAGCAAGCCCTCAGCCCTATGGGGTTCGTGTTGCCCCAGTAATCCTCGGTCTGGGGGTGTACGAGCGGGTTGCCGTAGACCTCGGAAGTGGAGGCCTGAAGTATGCGCGCCCTTACCCTCTTGGCGAGCCCAAGCATATTGAGCGTGCCCATGACGCTGGTCTTTACGGTCTTAACCGGGTTGTACTGGTAGTGTATAGGAGAGGCCGAACAGGCGAGATTATATATCTGGTCGACTTCCAGGAGTTTCGGCTCGGTAACATCGTGCCTTACGAGCTCGAAAAGGGGATTGCCCAGAAGGTGCTTGATGTTATCCCTTCTTCCCGTAAAGAAGTTATCCAGGCAGATCACTTCGCTGCCGTCATTAACGAGCCTTTCGCAAAGGTGCGACCCTATGAACCCTGCCCCGCCCGTGACAAGAACCCGTTTCACACCAGCCGCCCCCCCTTCTTGGTTAGATCAGTCCTGATTGTAGAAACCGATTATGCTCTCTACCACGTGCCTCTGCTCGTTTGCCTTGAGCTCCGGATATATGGGAAGGGCAAGCACTTCCTT
>DAIDBB010000313.1 GCA_027310325.1 bacterium
CCTCGTTACCGCGATATTAAAAAAGAAGATAAGCGGGATTCTCCTTAACGGCAGCGGCATAGAGCTCCTCAGGAAGGCCGTTCGCTACCGACCGTACGGCCTTCCTGAGGAGCTCTATGCCGCTGCCGTTAAGGAGAATCCCGCTTATCTTCTTTTTTAATATCGCGGTAACGAGGTTCTCCCAGCCGCAGTTGGTGTCTATGAGGATGCAGGGGAACTTCCTGTTGTTCCGCTCGAGCTCCGGGAATGAATTGTAGAGGGTCACGAAATCGGTAAGTATTACGTCTGGTTTCAGGGCCTCGAGCCTTTCGTAAGGGTATTCGGAATCCTCCTTCAGGATCTCTATGGAGAGGTCGCTTTCGCCGTCAAGCATCTTCCTGATGCCTTCCGAGAAGAGCGTGTTGCTGAACGCGAGGATCACCCTTTTTTTCATAACCGTACCTTTATCCTAACCCGATCGCCCTGAAAGAGGGTCGTAACGCCATTTATAGTAATTGACAAAAGGACGGCACATACCCAAACCGCTACAATTCTATCATATATCATCTTATTTTCAAGCTTTTTCACGGCACCGTAAAAAAGCTTGACACGTCATCGGTAACCCGGTTTTTAAATGCGGGTTGGAAAAAATTACGGTTTAAAAAAAACCTGGGCCGGTCCATTGCATCAACCGGCCCTTAAAGACGGACTTTAATATGGTCAGCGACCGGTAAACCTCACGGCCCCATGGGACCCATACCCTCCATACCGTGTTCCTTCCCTCCGCCCATCATCCCCCTTCCTCCCATAATGCGCATAATGTGCCGCATCCCGCCGAAGAACATCAAGTCAAAGCCCCTCCTCTGGTCGGGCGTAAGTATCCCCCGGGCCTCCATCACATGGTCGTATCTCTTCGTCATCATCTCTTTTTTAAGCTCCATTATCTCGTCTATCTTCTTGCGGACCGCATTCCTGTCCGGAGCGTCCTTTGTGACGAGGTTTTTAAGCTCGGCCTCCATGACGTCGAGCCGGGCCTCCAGAAGGCCCAACTCTTTGCCGAGTTTAAGGTGCATGTCGTCCATCCGGGCCTTCTGGTCGTCGGTCATGGACGACATCCACTTCATGTGCTCGGGCGCGGGACAGTTCGGGGACTGCGCGCCCATCATGCCGGGCACGTGCGCCGCGCCAGTCATCCCTCCTCCCATGTCCGTCTGCGCCGAGGCCGGAAGGCTTAAGGCGAGCATGACTCCAAGGGCAAGCGCGCCTCCGGCTTCGCGTATGCGTAAGCGTACCATATGTACCTCCTTTCTTAACGGGTATTTGGACTCCGGTGATGCCAGGCGGTCTTCCCGGGACGATGTTTTTTGTAAGACTTTAGCCCGATATTACGAAATGTCAAACGGCGAAAAAGTTACGCCCTCGATAGAATTTCTGTTATACTTCAGTAAAAAAACCGGCAGGTAAAATTATGCTCCTCTATCTCGTCCGCCACGCCGAGGCCAAGAACGAACGCGAGGACCCGGAAAGGCCGCTTAATGAAAAGGGTGTTGCCGAGATAAAAAAGGTCGCCTCCTTTGCCGCGAAGGCCGGGGTAAAGGTTTCAAGGATACTCCATAGCGACAAGGCCCGGGCCAGGCAGACCGCCTTGGTGCTCGCCGAGCACTTAAGGCCGGCCAACGGCGTTGCCCCGTCCGACGGCCTTTCCCCGGGCGACGATCCGAACATATGGGCGCGGCGCCTTAACGGGTCGGACACGGACATAATGCTCGTCGGCCACCTGCCGCATCTCTCCCGCCT
>DAIDBB010000323.1 GCA_027310325.1 bacterium
GATGGTCCGCAGGATCCTGGCGCCACCAGTCCGTAAGGCACTGATCCGAGGCTGAGGAACGCGCCGTGTACGCCGGGCGGTTCATTGTACACCCCGGTCGTCCGCCCATCATCGAGAGACTGCAGGGCTGGCTCTCGACGAGCAGGACCAAACAGCACGGCTGTCGCGTGCGGAAATCGAGGAGCGCAAGAATTCTTCTCCTATCGTCGTAGGCGCAGAGGACGATAAGCCGTCGACCGGCGGCGATGCCGTCACGTTTGGAGGAGATCGCGTGAACATTTCCGCAGGTGCTCGGTTTGACCGGTCACGAACCGCACGAGCGAGAGACGACCTCATGACCCTGATGCGCACCGGCCTGCTAGCCGTTCTCCTGTCGGCTTCCAGCCTTGCCCCAGCCCTGGCTCAACAGGGCCAGAGTGGATCCATGTCGGACATGAAAGGCATGGATATGAAAGGCGCGGATATGAAGAGCATGAACCCGATGCAGAAGGAGTCCATGGCCGCCATGGACAAAATGAACAAGGCGATGATGGAAGGGATGATGGACGCCGATCCAGATGTCGCGTGGCTCAAGAGCATGGCCGCCCATCATCAAGGAGCGGTGGATATGTCGGAGATCGCGCTAAAACACATCAAGGACGAAAATGTGCGCAAGGAAGCTAGAAAGGCGATGGAGGAGAATGAAAAGAGCATCAAAGAAGTGAAGATGATGATCAAAAAGGAGAAGTAATAAGCCCCGATCATCGATTGTCGTTCATTTAACCGATGGGTAAGGCGGTGCTACCGGGGGCATACAGCTGTCCCTGGGTTTCGCCGTCTTTCACCTACGCCGGCCGATCTTGCTCCTCGTCGTCCAGATATATGCTTTATTCGGGGGTCATAGAGCGCGATCCACGGATGGCGTATCAGTAATTCAACTCGCATTACGTAATAATATTGAATAACATATTACTTATATTCCACGATCCCGGCGCAGACTAGAATTCCGACTGTGTGATTTCAAGTTTGCAGAGTGAGAAAACCTTTAGCACAGAGGCCGAAGAAACTCAGCCATATCCATGGGATTAAAGTAACGACTGAAGCACTCGGGAAATCTGAAAATATTCTACAATGCAAACACAAGTTATTAAAGTTTAATATACCCCGCTTTCTTTAAAGCAAGGGCTCGGCAAACTTCAAACTCGTGGTTCGACTTGCCTAATATTATTATGAAATGTCGATTAATTTATAATTCGAAAATGCCCCGAAAATTCTCATGTCGCAACAGCCGAGCACACATATTTTATTTGATCGCGCCTCAATGATCACTACGCGGTCTCGGTCGATCAGAATTTTATTTCTGCTGACTAACCGTCTCGCAAAGACATGTATAGGTTCGGGCGTCTTTAAAAAACATCGGTTTCCATCGAAATGGATCTGGTCATCTCTGCGCCCGCGATAGAGTTCCTCAATAAATTCTGCGCGTGCCGATTGATAAGAATTTTGATCGTCCCTGATAATATCAAAATCGATGGTAATGATCGCCATGGACGCTCCGCGGATCTTCGAGCCCGACATAGGGGGTGAAGGATCCAGACTGAAGCGTCCGGAGTGTTTCGTCCAGGTCTCGCGGAGGAATTGTCAGACGGTGAGACCGCACGTCTAGATACGACAAGTGTCGCCGGCGGTCGCTGTGAACAGGTTCAGATCGAGGTGCAGCTTGCCGAATTTCCAAATTAATACCCCTTTAATGCAGCGTCATTTATCATAAGTTTGTATCCGTTCGACGCCGCCATTCTTTCGCGGACATGGCGATTTCGTCAGTTTGTACTCGGTCTCCGTCTGAGATCAGCGGACTAACCCCGATCCCTGCGAGCGGCCGAAGTGAACAGATAGAAGCCGTCACGCCGTGCCACGGTCCGGGCCGTCGCCTTGTCGAAACCAGGTATTCTGAAGCCTCTTCTCCCGAGGGTGCCTCGGAACAGCCAAACTGCCCCGAAGAGGAACGTAGGGATCTCGTGGCTCGTCGGCACGGCACAGAACAGATC
>DAIDBB010000277.1 GCA_027310325.1 bacterium
CTATATGGCTGATCAAATTCTGCGTTCCGAAAAACCCATTACGGCCCGCAAAAAGGATGAGGCGGAGTTTATCACGGCGTGCACTGCCAGTACTCAGCGCATTAAGCAGCGGAAGATTAGGCATAATTTTATTAGAAAACAAATAGGGCTGTGAACACATGCCCCGTATCCTTACGGATTACCGCCTTTATGATACGGAGACGCGTAGGTTGCTGAGTCTCTGTGGAACACTCGGGAATTTAGAGGTTGTTCACCAAAAACTTGTTGCCGAGATTGTGCTACTGAGACTCTTTTCCCTATTCGAAAACTTCGTATCATCATTAGCAGCAAAAATCGCATGCGGTTCGACCTATGTTGATGGCACTACTCCTGTTCTCCTATTTCGGGCCAGTTCAATGAAGGCTGCAAAAACATCTTTTCAAACTCATGGCCGCACACGCCCGAAATATCAGCTTCAATGGTCTAAAGCATCCGAAATCAAAGAGAATGTTATAAATGTCATTGACCAAGGTGACAATCTGGTAACTGTCGTTGATCGTAATGGTACCCTTATAGATGAACTACGCCGTGTGCGTAATAAAATTGCGCATAATAACGCCCAATCGAGGAGCAAATACAGAGAAATAGTAAAAAGACATTACGGAGCTTATATGAATCACGTCACGCCAGGCATGCTACTTTTAGCACCGCGGTTTCAACCACCACTTATCGAGCAGTACATAAGACAGACGCGCATTATGGTTAAAGATATGGCCAGGGCGTAGTTATTGTCGAAGAAATATACTTCGCCAAAAATATTAAAATACAAAACGGGATAGAGGCGTTATAATGCCTCTATCCTTTTTTTCTATGAAGAAACCGACCTCATTTAAAAAACCCCTGCGGCCTGTCCTCATCCTCTTTAACAAGCCCTTCCAGGTCCTCTGCCAGTTCACGGACAAGGAGGGGCGGCCGACGTTGGCCGATTATGTGCCTGTCTCGGACGTTTACGCGGCGGGGCGGCTCGACTACGACAGCGAGGGGCTTGTTGTCCTCACAAACGCCGGGTATCTTCAGCACCTCATTGCCGAGCCGCGCCACAAGATGGCGAAGACCTATCTGGTGCAGGTCGAGGGGTTGCCGGACGGGGCGGCTTTGGGAAAACTACGGAAAGGGGTACTCTTGAACGACGGCATGACAAAGCCCGCGGAGGTCGAGTTTTTAGGCGATGACGCAGGAGTATGGCCCCGCGTGCCCCCTATCCGCTTTAGGAAAAATATCCCGGCGACGTGGATTAAGATCGCGATCATCGAAGGAAGGAACCGGCAGGTTCGCCGCATGACTGCCGCGGTGGGGTATCCGGCCTTGCGGCTTATCCGTGTGAGTGTCGGAGAATGGACTTTGGAAGGACTCAAGCCCGGCGAATGGAAAGAGGTACCTTTCCCCGAGAGTCTTGCCGGGGACAGGACTGAAAGACTAAAGAGAAGAAGGGTTTTCAGGAAGATTTGAAACCAGGCTCGACAAGAGATAGATATTTCGGAAATGCCTACAAAAAGACAGATTGCTTCACTCCGTTCGCAATGACAGCTTATCCCCCATCCCCCCTGCAAAGGG
>DAIDBB010000384.1 GCA_027310325.1 bacterium
GTTCCGTGTCCTTGAAACGGTCTATAAGGAAGGCTATGGCCTCGTATCCGTTTCCTCCGTGTGCAAACCCTGTATGGGTGAGGAAACCTATAAACGCCTTATTGATCTGCACCCTTTGCGGGTCCTCTGGGCCGTCCGCGCTTACCCCGCCCTTACAGCCCTGAGCTGATATGGTGCCGGGGCCGTTGGATATGATAAGGCCGAGAAGCATCGAGAACTCGAAAAGCTCCGTTTCGGCCGGCTTTCTCCCGATAAGCGCCAGGAACGCGGCTTCAGTAAACGACCACTTGCCGATAAGCTCCTCTGTCTTAATGCCGCAGAACTTGTCCTTTGCGTGCTTTTCAGACGGGACGCTGCAGCCTACGAAGGAGAAAAAGACCCTCGAGTACCACGGAAGAGCCCCGATCGTTATCTTTGAGATCCCTCTCCTTATGAGCGATTCCCACCCGAGCGTCATCCAAATGGCCGCGAGGAGGGCATCGGATGAAGGCTTGCCGCCTGCCGCTTCCCTTACGAACTCTATAAAGACCGATTTTTTCTTGAGCCCGTCAATACCCTTGTTCATCATCGGGGCAAGACTGTCGCCCTTTGAGGCGGTAAATAGTTTCTTGTCTTCTCCGGAGAGGCCCTTTAGCATCTCACCGTATTTGAACTTCTCCGTAGGGCTCGTCATCCCCGAGTTCTGAAAGAGCTCGAGGAGCTTAGTTGAGGCATCCAGCGCCCCCCTCACTTTTCCCTTTCCTGTTACTGAAATAGCGGCAGAAAGTACGGTATTGGGAGAGTTCTCGGCCTCCCTCGAAGCGTCGGAAGCGAGAACTGCCGGGTCTCCATTATGATTAAGATAAGAGTTGAAGGCGATATTAGCGAGCGACCGCTCGTAATTGTCCGGATATCTCTTCAAAAGAGACATTATGAGGTTTTCCTCGAGAGACAGCTTTGAGGCATCGAGGACCGATATGTTGTGAATCTTCGTTACCTGCGACTTTGGGTCCATCATCGACGCACCACTTGCGTCCTTCATGGTCTGCCTGGGATACTGGGCGCCTACCTGCTTATTTATATGGTCTATTTGCTCGTCGTAGGGAGATACCGCCCGTACGGTCTTGACGTCGAGGTCTTTGGGAAGCTTTATGCCGGCATCGTTCGAGAACCAGCACTTAAGGGAAAGGTCCCCCTTTGAGTCAAAGTCAGGCTTAATGCCGTTAAGCTCCATTACTTTCGTCAGGGCCTCGGGTATGTGGGCGATATTCGTTACAACGGCGCCTTTTTTGGAGAAGACCGGCTTTTCCGGGGTATATATGCCTTTTACCCCGAAATAATCCATGAACCATTTTTCCTTGGCCCGCGCGTCATCACCGAAGCCGGCGAGACTTCCGGCATGGCCGCATGCCTTAGTAAGACGGGCCTTCCAGCGTCCGACAACGCAAGCGACCGTGGGCTTATTTATCTCGAGGCCCGATTCATAATACCCGCCCGGCTCGACATATATGACCGCCCCCTTGGACCTGTCGTCGTTATCCAGGCCGTGGAGGAACTCCTTCGGGGCGTAATGTATGTATACGTCCTTGCCGCTTGAGACGGATGTCGTTGTGCCCCATCCTTGAGTGAGGAGATAAACCGCAATGGTAGTAGTGAAGTTGCCGGAATTGGAGAATATGGCTATCGACCCTTTTACGAGCGACTCTTCGGGCTTGTTACCGCCGAGCGCCCCCCCGATCCTTACCCTGTTCCATGCGTCCGCTATACCGAGGCAGTTTCCGCCGAACACATCGACACCGTTCGTCTGGCATATTGCCCTTATTATCCTCGCGTCGTTTACGGACACCTTCTCGGTTAGTATTACCACCTTCCTGAGGTCAGGATTATGCCTTACCGCCTCGGCGACACCGTCCTTGACGCCAGACGGGGGAAGGTATATTACGGCCGTGTTGAACTTAAGCCCGGCCTTCAGCCCCTCCCTTATCGAGTTGAATACGGGGATATTTCCGGCCTTAGTCTCGAGGAACTGCCCGGACCTTCCGGGGCTTGTCCCGAAGACAACATTTCCGCCCGAGTACACATGGCTTGTTGGGGTTACGGTGCGGCTCTCGTTGCCGAGTATGTTAAGCACGCATACGCGGTCTTCCCTGGTCGCGAGCTCTGCCAGTGAGTTTACTCCTACGAAGTAAGGGAATTTTTTAACGCCTTGTTTGTGCATGCCTCTTCACCCTTTTTTATTATTTTTATCGATATTTACACTTGGTGTCAGGACTTGGAAAGAACCTTCCTGCCTTCTTTTTCCATCCATTGATCGACCTTTAGCGCGTAATTTACAACCTCGCTCATCGCGCTATCGTGGCCGAAGATCCTGTACGGGAGCTTCAAATTCTCGAGCGTGTCCCTCATGTAAGCCATACCCCTTATGAGGTTGGGTCCGCCCCTGCCGACGACAACGAAAAGAGGAGTCGGGCCGTTCTTGTGGAAGTAGTCCCTGAGGGCGTCGGCCATTGCCCTGAACGTCTCGTATATGTC
>DAIDBB010000390.1 GCA_027310325.1 bacterium
GAGCTTGGCCGTGAGGCCGCCCTTGACGGCCCTCTGGAAGACGCCATAAACGAGGGCGTGCGCCAGGGTTACAGGGACGGGTATCTTAGAAAGTCCGTCTGCCATCCGCTTAAGAGGACGAATACCGGCGACAACACCCCTGCCATAATTCACGTTAGGATAACCGAAGGCGACAAACTCAAGATAAAGATAGCCCCGAAGGGCGCGGGAAGCGAGAACATGAGCAAATTAAGGATGCTCAAGCCCGCCGAAGGCGTCGAGGGCGTTAAGAAGTTCGTGGTCGAATCGATAAAAGAGGCCGAAGGAAATCCCTGCCCGCCGATAGTCGTAGGCGTGGGCATCGGCGGCGACTTCGAGAAGTCGGCCATACTCGCCAAAAAGGCGCTCCTCCGGAAGGTAGGGGCCCCGAACGGCGACGCGGAAGCGGCGAAGCTCGAAGGCGAGCTACTTACCCTGATAAACAATCTGGGTATAGGCCCCATGGGCTTCGGCGGGACGGTTACGGCCCTTGCCGTGCACGTGGAGACGCATCCGTGCCACATAGCGTCGCTACCCGTGGCGATAAACATCCAGTGCCACGCGGACAGGCACAAGGAAGCGGTCATTTAGTTTTCTTTCCCCCTTTTCTAAAGGGGGAAAAAGGGGGATTATTGAGTTTCAATAATCTCCCCTATCCCCTCTTTAAGAAAGAGGGGGACCGAAAAAATTAGAAGGGTTGAACAGTTTAGAAGATGGTCTGGTTCGCGGGTCTTGATCTTGAGAGGAACAGGGCGGCAAAAAAAATGGCCCAGCAACTTAAAATAACGACACCCCTTACGGACGAGGACGTCTTAAAGCTCCGGGCCGGGGACAAGGTCCTTATTACGGGCGTCCTTTATACGGCCCGCGACGCGGCGCATAAGAGGCTAATCGAGCTCGTAAACGCCGGCAAGCCTTTACCGTTCGACGTAAAGGGCCAGCTCATATACTACGTCGGCCCGACGCCTCCGAAGCCCGGCGCCGTCATCGGCTCCGCGGGGCCTACTACGAGCGGAAGGATGGACGCGTACACTCCGAAGCTCCTCGAGATGGGGCTTAAGGGGACGATCGGCAAGGGCCTTCGGAGCAAGGAAGTTCTTGAGGCGATGAAGAAGCACAAGGCGGTATATTTCGGGGCGGTCGGGGGCGCGGCGGCCTTAATAGCCCGCACCATAAAAAAGGCCGAGGTCATAGCCTATGACGACCTGGGGCCGGAGGCGATAAGGAGGCTCGAGGTCGAGGACTTCCCGGCGATAGTCGTAAACGACGCCGCCGGGGGCGACCTCTTTAGCCAGGGGGTCGAAAAGTGGAGGAGGACCGGCTGCATTGAAGATTAAGCTCGCGAAAGAGGACATCGAAAGCTCGAAGATCCAGCTCATCGAGCGCGTCAGCGGCGAAGAGATGCGCAGGTGCTACCAGTGCGGCAAGTGCTCCGCCGGGTGCCCGGTGTCGTTCGCCATGGAGCTGCCGCCGAGCCAGGTTATGAGGTTTTTGCAGCTTGGAAGGGTCGATGAGGTGATGAAGGCGAACTCCATGTGGACGTGCGTCGGGTGCCTCCAGTGCTACGCGAGGTGCCCGCAAGGCGTTAGTGTGGCGGCGGTCCTGGAGGCCCTGAGGCAGATAGTTTTAAGGAAGGGGACCGACCACGAGAGGATAAAGGACGTCCCGTTCCCGTTCATGAAGAGCGCGCCGCAGCAGGCGATTGTCTGCGGCTTTAGAAAGTTCGTCAGTTAACGCTTTTATGCTCGATAATGCCCCATCTGCGTTGTCAGGGCTTCGTCGTCAAATCCTCACGTACACAAAACGTACGCTCCGGTTTGACTCCTCGCCCTTCCTAGCATCCGGGGACATTCTAGAGCATAAATTAAAAACAAAGTTCTTAAACAGTCACCATTAATATACGCCAATGACGATGAAGATTCCTTATTATCCCGGCTGTACCCTGAATACCGTAGCAAAAGGCTTCGACGCCACGGCCAGAGAAGCGGCCCTGAAGATAGGCTTCGAGATGGAAGAGCTGAAGCTCTGGAACTGCTGCGGAGCGACCTTCCCCCTTACCCCGGATAACCTCATAGCGCTTAGCGCCCCGGCAAAGGTACTGTCCAACGCCCGCAAGGAGGGCGACACGGTAACCACCCTCTGCTCGGTCTGCTACAACGTCCTCAAAAGGACGAACAAGGTCATAAAGGACGACAAGGAGAAAAGGGGCGTAATAAACGGCTTCATAGATTCCGAGTACGACGGGAGCCTCAGTGTGCTCCACTACCTCGAAGTGCTGCGCGATAAAATAGGCTTCGCCAGGCTCAAGGAGGCCGTTAAGAGGCCTCTTAAGGGGATAAAGGCCGCGACCTACTACGGGTGCATGCTCCTTCGTCCCTTCGAGGACATCGGGATAGACGACGCCGAGAAGCCCACTATCTTCGAGAACATGCTCTCCGCGCTCGGCGCCACCCCCGTTGACTTCCCGAATAAAATAGAGTGCTGCGGGGCGCACCTCGCGATGAATAATACGGACGTCGTGGAGAAGCTATCCGGCAACGTCATGACCTCTGCGGTCGATAACGGGGCGGAGCTCATAGTAACGAGCTGCCCGCTCTGCCAGTACAACCTCGAAAAGAGCCAGAAGAGGCTCATCGAGGAAAGGCCCGGCTATACGGGCGTTCCTGTAGTCTACTTTACGCAAGTTCTTGGGCTTGCCATCGGCGCTGACATAAACACATTGGGGTTCGAGAAGAACGAGTATTCGATAATGCCGCTCCTCCACAGGAAGGGGATAGTGGCCGGGGAAGATTAAGCATTCGCCGTCATTGCGAGCGTAGCGAAGCAATCTGTCTTTAGAGATCAAGTGGTTAGAGATTGCTTCGTCGCTTTGCTCCTCGCAATGACAAACAAAAAAAAGAATTTTTCAGGGTTTCTTTAGGTAACATAAAAACGAGGTCTTATGCCGAGAATAGGCGTCTTTGTCTGCCAGTGCGGCAACAACATAGCGGCCACCGTCGATACGAAGAAGGTCGCCGAGGAGATGGCTAAGCTCCCGGGGGTCGTCTACACGACGGATTACAAGTTCATGTGCTCGTCGCCCGGCCAGGAGATGCTCAAAAAGGCCATAATCGACAACAAGCTCGACGGCGTCATCGTCTCAGCTTGCTCTCCGC
This sequence comes from bacterium, assembly GCA_027310325.1. Taxonomy (GTDB): domain Bacteria; phylum Desulfobacterota; class GWC2-55-46; order GWC2-55-46; family GWC2-55-46; genus JAKAIQ01. Next base: position 3,174 of record DAIDBB010000390.1, read on the forward strand.
ACATGCACGAAAAGACGTTTAGAAAAGCTTCTGAAGCCGCGGGCTTGAACCCTTACAGGTGCGAGATAACGAACATCCGCGAGCAGTGCTCCTGGGTCCACCACGACAAGACCAAAAAGACAGGTACGATAAAGTCCACGGACCTTACGAGGATGGTCATAGAGCGGCTCAAAAGAAACAGGCCGCTTACGAAGATAAAGATACCCGTCAGGAAAAAGGCGCTCGTCATAGGAGGCGGCATCGCCGGGATCCAGGCGGCCCTCGACATAGCGGAAGGCGGCAGGGAAGTGATACTCGTCGAGAAGGAGCCTTCGATAGGCGGCAACATGGCGCGCCTCTCGGAGACGTTCCCCACGATGGACTGCTCGCAGTGCATCCTTACGCCTAAGATGGTCGAGGCGGAGCTGAATGAAAGGATAACGCTTTATACCTATTCCGAGGTCGAGAAGGTCGACGGCTACATCGGGAACTTCACGGTCCAGATAAGGAAGAAGGCCCGCTACGTGGACGAGGCCTTATGCACCGGGTGCGGCGAGTGCATCGAGAAGTGCCCGTTCAAGGCCGAAAGCCAGTTCGAGGTGGGCCTCACGAAGAGGAAGATAATCTATACGCCCTTCCCGCAGTCGGTCCCGAACGTCCCTGTGATAGACGCGCCCAACTGCCCGAAGATACAGAAGGACAAGTGCGGCGCGTGCGCGATTGTATGCGGCCCGAAGTGCATAGACTTCAAGCAGCAGGACAGGATCGAGACCGTTGATGTAGGCGCGATAATAGTAGCGACCGGCTACCAGAACATGGCGAACGAGCGGTTCGGCGAGTACGGCTACGGCAGGATAAAAGACGTCATTAGCGGGATGCAGTTCGAGCGTCTCGCCTCGTCATCCGGCCCCACGGGCGGCGAGATAAGGAGGCCCTCGGACGGAAAAATCCCCAAAAGCGTCGTCTTCATCCAGTGCGTTGGCTCAAGGGACGAGAAAAAGGGCGTATCCTACTGCTCCAAGGTCTGCTGCATGTACACGGCCAAGCACACGATGCTTTACAGCCACAAGGTCCACGACGGCCAGTCGTACGTCTTCTACATGGACATACGCTCCGGGGGCAAGAGGTACGAGGAGTTCGTAAGGAAGGCGATAGAGCACGACCACGCGATGTATCTCCGTGGAAGGGTGTCGCGCGTTTACGAAAAAGACGGCAAGGTCATCGTCCAGGGGGCCGATACCCTGAGCGGGAGCCAGGTCGAGATAGAGGCGGACATGGTCGTCCTTGCAACCGCCATCGTTTCGAGGGACGGGGCCGATACGCTCGCCCAGAAGCTCGGCATAGGATACGACAAGTACAGGTTCTATAACGAGTACCACCCGAAACTCAAGCCCGTTGAGACGGTGACAGCCGGGATATTCCTTGCGGGCACCTGCATGGGGCCGATGGACATACCGGAATCCGTAGCGCAGGGCTCCGCCGCGGCGAGCAAGGCCCTGGCGCTATTCTCCGCCGACGAGATGACGAGGAAGCCGGTAACGGCTTTGGTCAACAGGGCGACCTGCAACGCCTGCTGGGACTGTTTGACGGCCTGCCCGTACACGGCCATAGAGAGGGAAGATGTAAGGAACAGGCAGGGCGAGACTATAAGGTGGCTCGCAAGGGTGAACGAGGGCGTCTGCCAGGGCTGCGGGGTGTGCGTTGCGGCCTGCAGAAGCAAGTCGATAGACTTAAGGGGCTATACCGACGAGCAGGTTTTCGCGGCTATAAACGCGTTTTAGGGGGCAATTCGATATAACGCCCGTCTGCGTTGTCAGGGCATCGGAGCCAAATCCTCACGTACAAAAAAAGTACGCTCCGGTTTGACTCCTCGCCCTTCCTGGCATCCGGGCATTCTATCGAATTAACTGGAAGATGTTAAAAGGACGGGAATAAGAAAATGGACGCGCATTCACATGTTTTTATCCCCCTTTTCTAAAGGGGGACAAAGGGGGATTATAAGGCGTTTCATAATCTCACCCAGCCCCTCTTTAGGAAAGAGGGGAGTATAAAACAAAAGGAAAATTTAAGTAAAGACAGGAATAACAGAAATGGACACACACTCAACTGAAAATACCGAAACCTCCGGCTTCGAGCCGAAGATAATGGCCTTTGTCTGCAACTGGTGCACCTACGCGGGGGCCGACCTCGCGGGCACCTCGCGCATGGAGTACAGGCCGAACGTGAGGATCATAAAGCTCCCCTGCACCGGCAGGATAGACCCGCAGTTCATAATCAAGGCCTTCGAGAACGGGGCGGATGGGGTCCTCGTCTCCGGCTGCCACCCCGGCGACTGCCATTACACCACCGGCAACTACCATGCCCGGAGAAGGTGGATAGGCTTCAAGAGCCTGATGGAGTTCGCCGGCATAGACATGAGGAGGCTCCATTTTTCGTGGGTCTCGGCCTCCGAGGCCATAAAATGGGTCGACCTCATAAACAATATAACGGATACGGTGAAGAAGCTCGGGCCCTTCATGGAATACAGGGGGCTCAAGGAGGGCTGCCGGGAGGCCAAAACTTAACAGGGGAGTCAAAAGACCATGGGCATGGAAATATCCGTTAACGCTGTGGTGATCGAGCAGGACGACGGTTCTTACAGGGCAATATGCCCGGACCTGGGGATGGAGGCGAAGGGGAAAAACGGAGAAGAGGCCGTCCGGAGCCTTAAAGAGATGGTAACGAACCGCTTCCGCGAGGCGGGCGGGGCCGGAAACGTCCAGTTGAGCTCGGTAAAGTGCCTGAAGATGAAGATACCCGTAGATTGAATATCAAGCATCAACCCGCGAAAAGGCAAAAAGGACCGTTTATAAAAGAAGATGGAAAATCCGGCTGTTGAAAAGACATTGAGGGAAAAGGCCAGGGAGCTACTCTCCACGGGGGCCGTAAAGGTAGTTATCGGCTACGGGTGGAATAGGTCTAAGACCCGCACCACCCCGGTCTTCATAACGAAGGCCGAGGACGCGGACAGGCTCGTCTTCAATCCGCTCTGCGTAAATAACCTCTCGGTTTATCTGACGAGGAAGTTCAAGGAGATCCAGGCGCTCGGCAGGCCCGCCATCGTCGCCAAGGGGTGCGACATAAAAAATATCCTCGTCCTCATCTCGGAGGCGCAGGTAAAAAGGGAGAACGTATTCATAATAGGCATGACCTGCGACGGCACCGTCTACAGGCAGGAGCTCTGGAAAGGGGAACTCATCCCCCAAATAATGCCCACGAAGTGCCACAACTGCGACGTGAGGAACCCGCACGTCTCCGACTTTGTAATAGGCGAAAGGTCGGACTTCGTCCCGCCGGAGGCGCCCACGGGCATGGTATTCGATAAAATTAAGGAACTCGACTCGAGGGACGCGGCCGGGAGGTGGGACTTCTGGGTAAAGGAGTTCTCGCGCTGCATAAAGTGCTACGCGTGCAGGCAGGTCTGCTCGCTCTGCTACTGCGAGCGGTGCATAACCGAAAAGAACATGCCCCAGTGGATAGAGACCTCGGCGCACCCGCGGGGGAACCTCTCGTGGAACTTGACGCGCGCCATGCACCTCGTCGGAAGGTGCACGTTCTGCGGCGAGTGCGAGAGGGCCTGCCCGGTTAATATCCCCCTTAATCTTCTGAATCAGAAGCTCATAATGACGGTAAAGGACGCGTTCGATTATAAATCCGGTTACGATGAGAAGGTCCACCCGCCTTTGATAGTATTTAAGCCGGATGATAAGGAGAACTTCATAAAGTGACATTTATGCTCAATAACGCCCCATCTGCGTCAGGGCTGTGTCTTTAAGAAAATCCCATGGGGCAGGGGTGAAC
>DAIDBB010000413.1 GCA_027310325.1 bacterium
GTCCTCCGGGTCGCTGAACTTAAGGCCGTAGTACCCGGCCAGCGACGGGAAGACCTCGGAGACGGATTTGCCCCTGTACTGCCTCGACGTGACCTCGATTATCTCCGCCTCCGGATGCCGCGCGAGTATCCTCAGAAGCTCGAAGCCGGTATAGCCGCTTGCCCCGAGTATCGCTATCTTCATTATTTTTAGCCCCCGGTTATTTTTTTTCGAGGGGATACCCTGCCCCGGCCCAGGCGTTGAACCCGCCCTTCAAGGCCTCGACCCTCTGAAAACCCCTGCCTTCGAGAAAGAGCGCAACACGTGCGCTCGTGGCCTCGTCGGATCAGGTGCAGTAGGTGACTATATCCCCTCCCATCGGGAGCCTGGAGAGGTTTTCCGCTATCTCCGAGGGGGGTATCCTTATCGCCCCCTTTATCTTGAAGCCGCTCGAGTTGTAAGAGCCTGGCTGCCGGACGTCGAGTATTGTAATTTTATCTCCCCTGTCGAGTCTGGCCTTGAGCTCCTCCGCGGTTATCCTCCGGACTTCCGGCAGGACCTGCGAGAAGGCCGCGGCCGCCAGCATCACGATAAAAAAAGATGCCGGAAGCATCTTCCGCATAGATATCCTCCTTTTAAGGTATCAACCTTGAAACGCACTCGTTCAGCTCATCAACGGTGAAAGGCTTCTTAAGGGAGACGTTCCCGGACTCCCTCAGGAACGCGTCCGTCTCCTTGTTGACGCTGTCCCCGGTTATGAAGATTATCTTCTTCAGCATCTCGGGCCTTATGTCGCGCACGGCCCTGTAAAAGCCCTTGCCGTCCAGGCCCGGCATCTTCATGTCGCTTATGATTATATCATAGCCGCCGGCGCGCATCTTCGTCAACGCGTCCTCGGCCGAGGACGCCGCCTCGACGACAAAGCCGCTCGAAGCCAGCATATCGTTAAGGAGGTCAAGTACTATCGGCTCGTCGTCAAGCACAAGCGCCTTAAGCCCGGCCGCCCTTTCCTTGAGCCGCCCGGCCAGGTCGGGCTTCAGGGGCTTTGCGGCGGCCATGTCCTGCCCCATGCCCGCGGTAATCGGGAGCTCGACTGTAAAGGTAGTGCCGCTACCCGGGTCGCTTGAGGCGTAAATATTGCCGCCGTGCTCGTTAATGATGCCGTAAGAGATGCTGAGGCCAAGGCCCGTGCCCCTGCCGACCTCCTTGGTCGTGAAGAAGGGGTCGAATATCCTGCCGATGACATCCTCAGGTATTCCCTTGCCATCGTCCTCGAACCTGACCACGACCTTGCCGCCCCTTACGCCGCTTTTTATCCAGATCTTGCCGCCGCCGCCCTTTTCCATTATGGCGTCCCTGGCGTTATTAATGAGGTTAAGGAAGACCTGCTGCATCTGGTTATCGTCGAGCATGGTCGACGGGAGCGTGTCGTCGAGCCGAAGCTCCACCCCGATGTTGTCGACCTTAAGCTGGTAGCTCCGGAGCTCCACGCTCCGCCTTATGACGTTGTTGACGTTCTCGTACTTCTTCTCCGGCCTGTTCCATCTGGCGAAGGTGAGGAGGTTGTCTATTATTTTCTTGCACCTGTGCGAGGCGTCGTTTATCTTCGCGAGCTTTCCCCTTACGTTATCGCTGATATTGTCCTCCATGAGGAGCTCCGAGAAGCACATTATGCCTGTAATGGGGTTATTGAGCTCATGGGCCACGCCGGAGACGAGCTCTCCAAGTGATGAGAGCTTGTCGGCCTGTATGAGCCTGTGCAGCAAAAGCCTCTGTTCGGTTATGTCCTTCATATACACGACCGCCTTGCCCTGGCCCTCGTACTCGTGGATGAGCGGGAACGAATGGCAGAGGTAGACCTTGCCTTCGGACGACGTCATCTCCATCTCAAAGGGCGTGAGGGTATCTATGGACCTCGTTATCGGGCAGTCGGCCCCGGGGTTTCGGATCTTGAACAATGGGTAGATGTTCCTGCCCGCCGCGAGCTTCTCGTCGAGATTGAGCTTCTCGTAGAAGTGCCTGTTGGCCTCGAGTATGTTACGCTCCCCGTCCACAAGGAGGACGTAGTCCAGGATGCTGTCGTATATGAGACGGAGCTTGTCCTTCGCCTTCTTTATCTCTTCTTCCTCGACGGTTATCGTTATGTTCGCCTTCTTGAGCTCGACGTTCTTCCGGTCGAGGTCCTCGTTAAGGAGCTTCAATTCCTCGTTTATGGCATGGAGCTCCTCGGTCTGGCTCTGGGTCTCCTCGTAAGCGATCTCAAGCTCCTCGTTCGTCTTTTTTATGGCGTCATTGAGCCTTTCAAGCTCCCGGTTCTTGTCCTCGATCTCCTCGAGGTACCTCTCTTTGTCCTCGTCCCGCCTGCCCACTTCCTCCATCATGGAGTTGAAGGCCCATGAGAGCGTTTTTATCTCGTCCCCGGCGTCCTCGCCGTACGCGGCGTCTACCCTGACGGTCCTGTCGCCGGCAGCGAAGGCGTCTATCTTTTCCTTCAGGGTCTTAAGGGGCCTGGTTATCCTGTACGTCGAGAAGACGGCGGCGATTAAAGAGATGGAAAGGCCCAAGACCGTTATGAGCGATATGACCAGCTGGTTTTCCTTCTGCACGGCCCAGAGGCTTTCCTTGGATATGCCGACATCAAGCGTCCCTATGACCGCGCCCTTATAATCCCTTATCGGCTCGAAGACCGAAACGTAGTCCCTGCCCGCGAGGCTCCACTCCTGGAACGCGCGGCCCCCGTTGCTTACCGCCGTAAGCGCAGAAGCCGGCAGGCTGGTGCCCTTGAGGTTCTCCCCGTTAGGATCGACAAGGTTGGTAGAAACGCGCGTTCCGTTCAGGGACACGCTGATAAAAAACCCCGGGTTCCTCCGGGCGACGGTATCAGGGACGAAAGAGTCTCCGTTAAGGATATCGCCGGTCACTATCCCGCCGACTACCCTCCCCTGGTCGTTCGCGACGGGGGTCACCACGAGAAGGAAGATGGCATCCTCCGCGCCCCTGTTCGTCGAGTCGCCCTTCAGGCCCGACGAAGGGCCCGGCATGGCGAGACTCTCCTTGAACTCGTTGCCCTCGAACCTGAGCATGTCCTTCGTCAATATTTCGGTCGTTATGTCGGCCTCGCCGCTCGCGAGGGCGTAGTTCACGAGGCCGTTCAGGTCCATGACGTCACCGGAGTAGTCGCTATTTAAGCGCGCTATTACCCTGCCCCGTTCGTCCACCACGGCCCAGAGCTCGACGTACGGCCTCATGTGCTTCCAGCGGATCATCATGTTTTTGAGGTAAGTCTTATCGAGCCTCTCGACGGCCTGCTTTATCTCGTCCTGGGCCGCGGCCTGGAGCATCCCGTAGCGCATCTGCTCGCCGCGCACGAAATACTCGTTCCACGCGGCCTTGAGCCCCATGTCGAGCTTCTCGTGCGACTCTTTTTCGAGCCTTGTATCTATGACGCGGTAGGAGAAGTAGGCGAGGAGCGTCATCGGGATAAGGATCACGGAAAGGAACATGACGGTGAGCTTGAAGCCCATCGTCCTTCCGTAGAAAAGCCTGTAGATAAGGTCCTTCATCGCCTTTCTCTCTTCCGGTAGATGTTCGTGCCCGCCGCGAGAAGCTCATAGCCGGACGCAAAGGAAGAAGGGACCGCCTCGGCCTTGCCGAGCATGAGGATCCCCCCCGGGTTCAACGCGTAATCGAGCTTTTTGAAGACCTCTTCCTGGAGATGCTTGTTGAAATATATGAAAAGGTTCCTGCACGCGAGTATGT
>DAIDBB010000415.1 GCA_027310325.1 bacterium
CTTATGCCCTTCTTCCTTTATGCTCTTGGGCACATTCGCGATCGGCTCGCCGCTGTCGAGCACCAGCTCAAGGACTTCGCCAGGTTCCATTGTATCAAGCTTTAGCTTGGTCTTGACGAAGTTTATCGGGCATAGGACCCCTCGTAAATCAAGGAAAGCGTCTGACTTGACATCGCTCATCGTGACCTCTTTAGCTCAAAATAATCAGGTTTATGCCGGTGCCTTGGCGTTATTAAATACGGGCTCCATGAAGTCGAGATAGCTCTTAAGCCCAACGCGCTTCAATGTAGTGCCGAGTCTCTCTCCCCGTTTTCCGTTCGCGTTGTACCATTCTATGGTCTTGCCGATCGCTTCCTCTACTTTTTCGTCAGGCAGGAACTTGCAGACCTCTACGGCCTCCATAGGGTGCCTGCCGTGCTTTCCGCCTATCCTTACTATATGCCCGTAGCGCTTCGGCTTCCACGACTCGGTCGGGCAGGCCCTTATGCAGTCACCGCAGTATATGCACTTCATCGGGTCGAATATGGGTTTGCCGGTATCAGGGTCGGACACTATCGCGTCTTCCTTGCAGGCCGGCGCGCAGATGGTGCATCCGGTGCAGAGGTCTTCCTCCCATGCAGGGTCGACGACGCCCTGAAAGCCCATGTCCATCTCCTTTGTCCTGGCGCAATCTATGGGACAGCCGGAAAAAGAGGTCTTGAACTTATGCGGGGTTGGGGTGCCGAAAAACTTCTGGTCGACCATCTCGGCCATCTTCTGTGTGTCCGTGAGGCCGTTAGGGTTGTATTCGCACCCTCCGCAGGCGGTCGGCACCCTCACCCTCGGGCCGCATGAAGCGACTTTCTGGCCTATCTTTTCGAGGTCCGCAACAAGGGCGTTGAAATCCCTGTAGTCGACATAGAGTATTTCGAGGGACTGCCGGAAACTGAAATGCACTACGCCTTTTTTGCTGTATTTATCGGCAAGTTTCGCTATCTCGACGAGTTTCTTCGTCGTGAGCCTGCCGCCGGGGCACCTGAGCCGCACAGCGAAGAGGTCTTTCTGCCTCTGCTTTATAAATCCGCCGGATTTAAGGTCGTTAAAGTCTACCTTTTCTTCTTTTCCTTCCAATTTTACGGTTACCTTTGAACCCTTATCTTCTATGGCATGGTCCGTCATCTGCTTTCCGCGCTCCTGGTTATTTAAGATACCACCTTATAATATCAAAAAATCGCCATGAAATTACAGAAAAAAATGCACTCTCGATCCCGCGTCCCCTCCGCACAGGAAAGGAAGCGCAGGAATCATGCCTTTAAGGCGTATTCCTTACCGTTCGACTTTATCAGGTCGTCGAACTCAGAAAGCCTTGCGTTTATTACAACGGTCTCTTTGAGCTTTCCGTACAGCGCCTCCTGGGTCTTAAGTCCATTGCCGGTAATCGAGACTACTATCGATTCGTCCCTTGGGATCCTTTTAAGCTCGATGAGCTTTTTCGTTACCCCGAGGGTCACTCCGCCCGCGGTCTCGGCGAAAATCCCCTCTGTTTCGGCCAATAGCTTCATGGCGCTTATTATCTCTTCGTCAGTCACGTTCTCGGCCCATCCGCCGCTCTCCCTTATGACCTTTGCGGAATAATATCCGTCAGCCGGATTGCCTATCGCCAGGGACTTGGCTATGGTATTCGGCCTTACGGGCCTTATAAGCTCGGTATTTTCCTTTACGGCGTTGACTATCGGCGAGCAACCCGCCGCCTGTGCGCCGTAGAACTTCGTTTCAAGGTTTTTTACGAGCCCGAGGTTATTGAGCTCCTTGAAGGCCTTCGATATCTTGGTTATGAGAGAGCCGCCTGCCATCGGGACTATTATATGTTTCGGAAACCTCCATCCGAGCTGCTCGGCTATTTCGTAACCGAAGGTCTTCGAGCCTTCCGCATAATAGGGCCTTATGTTGATATTTACGAAAGCCCAGCCGTATTTGCCGGCTATCTCGCTGCAGAGCCTGTTCACCTCGTCATAGGTCCCTTTGATGCTAACGACGTTTGCGCCGTAGACTAGGGTCCCGAGCACCTTGGTCTTTTCAAGGTCATAGGGGATGAAGACATAGCTCTCCATGCCGCAGGCGGCCGCGTTTGCGGCAACGGAATTCGCCAGGTTCCCGGTAGAGGCGCACGCGACTATATCAAACCCCATCTCCCTGGCCCTTGAGATCGCCACCGATACGACTCTGTCCTTGAAAGAAAGGGTCGGGAAGTTTACCGCGTCGTTTTTTATGTAAAGCTCTTTCACTCCAAGGGCCTTTTCAAGGTTCCTGGCCCTGACGAGCGGGGTGAAGCCGACTTCGGAGCCTACCGAAGGGGCGTTCTCAAGCGGGAGGAGTTCCTTGTAACGCCACATCGTAGGAGGCCTCTTCTCGATCGCGCTTCTGGTCAGCATTTCCCTGATCCTGTCATATTCGTAAATGACTTCCAGCGGGCCGAAACACAGCTCGCAAACGTGAAGAGCCTCTTTCGGGTACTCTTTGCCGCATTCCCTGCACTTCAAACCCTTCAAATAACTCATGTCTTCCTCCGTTTAATTGCCGAACAACCTTGAATAAAAAACTGAAATTGGGCAAAAAAAAACCTCTTCCAAGTCCGAAGCTAAGAAGAGGCGTTTACCTTTCTTATCTTCCAAGGCCGGATAGCCTTGCTGGAATTAGCACCTGTCATACCCTAGGGTATCGGTTGCTGTGGCTTCTTCGGGCCAGTCCCTCTGCCACTCTGGATAAGATAAATCCAAATATTAAGTTGTACAGATTATATACTATATCTTCATAAGCGTGTCAAGCATTTTAGTCATCCCGCTAGAAAGAACTGAAAACATATTTGATCCCAAGCATGAGATCATACGAATCCCAGACGACCTCGTTAAGGCGCGTTGACGATGAAGTGCCGTCAGGGAAGAAAGTGGTGTCGGTCCCGGGCTCGGTCTTCCATCTCTGAATGTCAAAGGTGCCCATTACCGATAACCTCCCGTTAATACTGTAGTTCAGCCCTGCTGACGCTACGACCCCGGACCCGCTTGCTTCTTGCCGGAAGCTTACGGGGTGTGCCAGGTCGGTCCTCAGGTTCCAGTTCGCGTCTGCATTGTAGGAATTGACAAAGTGATATTCAAGCGAACCCAGAAGGGCAAGACTCTCACGCTTAAACGCCGCGTCTACCCCGGCCCACGGGCCGTACCAGACGGCTTCATAGGCGCTGTCAAGCCCTGGAAACGGGCCCGTCGGGGGAATAGTCTGAAACCCGTCGGTAAGCCTCAGATTTTGCCGGTGATATGAATAACCGATGACGGGCATGATGCCGGACCCGTTGGCGGTTACCAGATAGTCGTTGCGGTATCCAACCGCTGCGGAGAGGTCAAGTACCGAGC
>DAIDBB010000418.1 GCA_027310325.1 bacterium
GGCAGGAAGATCGATATCCTCTGCAACGCCGGGCCCATACGGGACGCCTCGGGCGGCGTCATGGGAGGGGCCGTCGTGATAAGGGACATAACCGAGCGCAAGAGGGACCTGGATGAGCTGAGGAAATTGAACGCCGAGCTAAGGGACGCCCTGGACAGGGTGAAGCTCCTTAGCGGGCTCCTTCCGATATGCGCCTCGTGCAAGAGGATAAAGGACTCGGCAGGCAACTGGAACTCCATGGAAAGATACATCTCCGAGCGCTCGAACGCCGAGTTTACGCACGGCATCTGTCCCGACTGCGCCAAAAAACTCTACCCCGAGTTCTCCAGAAAGAAATAACGTTCGTGCGCGGACGCCGCCGGCGGCCCCGCGAGGCGGACCAGAGCGATTATTATCGCCGTCATCAGAAGCCCGAGAAGGTGTTTTGCGTCGCACATGCCGCGCCTCCTTTCTCACAGGCCCTCCCCCTTTTACGGCATCGTAAAAGTCCATTATACCAACCCCATGTTAAAGGCGGCTTAAAGGTCGCGGCAGGCTAACGTACGGAAACCTCAGGGTTATCGCGTGAGGACCGGTGAAGCGGGGTCAAAGGGGATGAAAAACCCCGGCAGGCCCAGGGCCTCTCCGGGGTCTTTCAAGGTCATTTCAGCGCCTCTACGCGTGCCCGGCGCCTTTTTCCGTGCTCTCGGCCATGTCGGTGAACATCGTGCCGCGGATCTTCGTCTGCTCGCCGCATTTCGGGCATTTTACGACCGTGCCGTCCTTCAGGTCCTTGGCCTTCTTCGAGAACTCCTTACTGCATACCGGGCAGGTAATGGTTATAACTATGTCTTTTGCCATGAGTGCGGCTCCTTCCTTGGGCGTCGCTGGTTCTATTAAAGCTTAGCACAGAACCGGCAGGGCCGTCAATCGCGCGCGGGGCGCGGCCACCGCGGTCCGCCCGCCGCAGGCGCGTGCGCACGGCAAGGTAAAAGCGTACGCGCGGGTTCGTCTTAACTTATGCCGATTGGGTTCGCTTGCCATCTGCCCGCCGCACGGCGTGACCAAAGTTACCGAACCCGCGCGCCGACCCATGTATACTGGCATACGGGGGATTCAGGCCGACGGGTAGAGAGGCACGGAGGTGGCGTATGGCGATCCAGCTTGGCACAGGGTGGATGGTCGAGCTTTACGGCTGTCCGCCGGAGAAGATCGAGAAGGCGGGCGTCGTCGAGGAGGTGATGGTCTCGGCGGCGAAGGTGTCAAATTCGATAATAACGAAGACGATATTCCATGAGTTCGACGGCGGGGGCGTGAACGGCATGGTCTCGACGCTCTCCGGGGCCTACTTCGCGGTCCACACGTGGCCGGAGAAGGGCTACGTCGCCCTCGACGTCTTCACCGCCGGCCCGGTCGTAACGCCGGAAGACACGGTAGGGTTCATCTCCGAAAGGTTCTGCTCAAAAGAGTCGTACGTCTACAGGGTCCCGCGCGGAAGGTTCGACGAAAACGGCAAGCCCGCGCCTTCAAGTAAGATACTCGTCGAGGGGTTGGCCGCGCTCAAGGTCCCGGGCCTTGTAAAGGCCGCTACCGTCCTTTTCGGTCTCATCTTCTGAGACGGCGGCGCCTGCCTCGGTCACTTTTCCATCTTTACGGTAAAATACGCCTTGCCCTTTTTGCCGGAGGTATAATCGACCCTGTAGCGGAGCGTCGTCCCGCACCGCTCGAGCGTCCAGCGCTCTGTCCACGAGCCCGGGGCGCCCTGCCCCGGCGCCAGCACCACCTCTTTTTTAATTATCCGGCGCACGGCGCACCTTGCGCCGTTCGAAAGTGCGTCGTCGGTAAAAAGTATCATGTTAAGCGTCTCTTTCTGGAGTGCGGGGCCCGCGAGCGACTGCGCGTTCGTAGAAGCCGGCGAAGGCGCGGACGCCTTGGGCTGCCCGGCCTTTTGCACGCGCGCCCCGGCGCAGCCCCAAAGGGCAAGAAGGATGGATAAGGCGTAGACGAGTCGCGTCTTCAAGGTCGCTCCAAAAAAGTTCTTCCGGGATTTCAAAGTATATCACAAAAAGCCGTTGCCATCACCCTTAATGGCCGCGCCCTTGACGCGGACGTTGACACGCTGCTATTATCTGATAACCTCGATTTAAGGTTTTTTCAAAGCTATTACGCTTATTTGGGAGGGGGTAGAAATGGTAAAGGCCCTGAGAAATGGGACTCTGGCGTCCGCCATCGTCGCGGCCGCATTTTTTTTAAGCGGAGGCGCCGGGGCCGTTCCTCCGCCGCCGGGGTTTCCCACGTCCCCGCAGTTCCCGCAGCCTCCGTCGTTTCCGGCCCCGCCGGTGCCTCCCCCCTTTCCATCCCCCGCGCCGCCGTTCCCGGCCCCTTATCCGCCTGTCGCGCCGAGAAGGCTCCCGAATTTCGGGGTAAATGTGCTTGCTGAAGGACTTCAGAACCCTGGCCATTTAAAACAAAAGGGGCCGCTCCTTTTCTGGTCGCAGGCCGGGGACAACCCCGTTCAGAAGATGACGATAAACGGCGGGGAGCCGGAGACCGTGGCCATTAAGATGGGGGTCCCGGAAAACATCCTCGTGGCCGGAAAGTTCGTATACTGGATAGATGGGACGAGGCTTAAGGCCACGGACGCCGGGGAGGGGACGACGGCCATAGTCTCCGAAGGCGAGAAAAACTTCGGCGAGTCGGCGTTGGCCACGGACGGAAAGTACCTCTACTGGGTCAACTCGAAGGCAAGCCCGCCGGGCTGGACGATAAACAGGGTGCCGGTGGCCGGAGGGAAGACGGCGGTCATAGCGAGCGCGGCCAAACCGATAGTGTCAGTTCTCTTCGATAACGGTTTCGTTTACTGGGAGGAGGCTGGCTCCGGGCCGGGGAAGACCGGGGGCGCGAACGATAGCGCGATAAGGAAGGTCCCGGCGGCGGGCGGCCCGGCCGTAACTGTGGTCGACGGCGGGCTTAACGGCCTCATGGCGGCCCCCGGAACGCGGCAGGCGCCAACATGGCGGCCTGCCGGGGGCATGGCGATAGCGGGCGGCAGCCTTTATTTTTCGCGGACCGGCTACATGAGGGAGGCGGACAAGGTCTTCAGGGTCTCGACCGGCGGCGGGCCCGTGACGCCGGTCGAGGAGGCCGTCCAGGGGCCGGTCGTAAAGATAGCGGCGGACGGGGAGAACGTCTACTGGGCGGACGCCGTCTCTATAGAGAGGCTCCCGGTCGGGGGAGGCAAGGCCATTGTGCTTGCGAAGGGGCTACGTTCCCCGGCGGACCTCGCCATCGGCGGGCCTCAAGTCTACTGGACCGAGACCATCTGCTGCGGGCACGGCCAGACCGGGTCCGTAAAGAAGGTCCCCGTGGCCGGGGGCAAGATAACGGTACTGGCTGCCAACGTCGAAGCGCCGGGCCCGATAGCGGTAAGCGGCCCCGAGGTTTTCTGGGGCGAGGGCGGGCCCACCGGGCTTGCGGAAGGGTTCGGCAGGATAGCGAAGGTCTCCGAGGGCGGCGCCGTTACGACGGTAGCGGGCGGGATATCGAGCGACGCCCCCCCGATAGCGGTGGATGACCTGAATATCTACGTCGCGGACAGGTTCACGATAAAAAAGATACCGCTGTCCGGAGGGCAGCCCGAGAAGATAGCGGCGGCGGGGTCCACGGTCGTCGACCTTGCCGCCGACAACAGCAACGTCTACTGGATCGAGGACCCGGTATCGACCGTAAGGAGGGTGGACGTAAGCGGCGGCCCCATCACGACCATCACGAGCGGCACGGGGCCCGCCGGGCGGCTTGTGATCGACGGCGCCAACATATACTGGGTCGACCATTACGACACGATAAGGACGATAGGCCTCATGAGCAGGTTCGAGAGCGTTATCGCGGGCGGCCTCCAGTACGTGACCGATATCGCCGTCGACTCCGGCACGGTCTACTTCCTCGAGAGCAACGGCAGGGACATAAGGGCAGTTGCCGCGAGCGGCGGCCCCGCGGCGAGGCTCGTAAGCTTCATAAACCCGCCGGGGTCCATGGCCGTGGATAGAACGAACCTCTACTGGGCCGACCAGGGCGGCGTGGGCGAGGTGTCGAGGAGGGGCGGCCCCCCCACGGTCGTCGCAACGGACCTTGCGTCCGACCCCCGTTTGCCGAATTCGATAGCCGCCGACGGGCTCAACGTCTACTGGACCGAGGCCGCCGGAGGCGTCATAAAGAGCGCGCCGAGATAGGCCATGAAGAAGATACTATCGCTTGGCATCGCCCTCACGCTCCTCCTTGTCCATGGCTGCGCGAAGGGTGTGCCTCCAGAGGACATCTCGAGGATAAGAGGGAAGAAGGTCATTGCGGTCGCCTACGCGCCGTCCGGTTTCGCCGTGGCGAAGGGCCGTTACCTGGACGCCTTCTACGGGATGGTCGGGCTAGGGAACTGGACCGAGGCCGTCGGGGAAGGCCGGAGGTGGGTCGCGGATTACGCGCTCCCGGACCCGTCGGTAAAGGCCGTGCGTGCGCTCCTTGCAGGCATGAAGAAGCTTGACATGGAGGCCGCCTCATTCCATGAGTTCTCCGACGAGGACCCAGCCGCGCTAAAAAAGGCGTTCGGCCCCGGGGGGTTCGTGCTTGACATCAAGACAACGAGGTGGATGCTCACGTATTTCCCGGCCGACGCCACGAGATACCGCCTGACCTATGAAGCGCGGGCAAGGCTCATCTCGCTTGAAGACTCCGGGATAATCTGGAAAAGCCGGTGCAGGTATACGGAGGGCGACATCAATAAGAGCGCTACGCTATACGAGTTCGAGGCCAACCACGCCGCCCTCCTCCGCGAGAGGCTGGGCGCGGCCGCGGACGCGTGCGCCAGCGCGCTCGGCGCGGAGTTTTTCGGAAAAGGGGATTGAGTAGAGGGCCTACTTGCGCCCGGAGGCGTAGCTTATGCACCTGGCGATGACGGGATGTTCTTTCCCGGTTATTTGCTCGTCGAACTTAATTCCGGCGCAGAAGTTCTTCCCGATCGATTTTATCCACCTTACGGTCCCCTGGACCTCTTCCGAGGCGGTCAGGGCCCCGTTCATGAGGACGGTCATCTTGATGACGACCTTATCTTTCGGCATGAGGGGCCTTGACGTATAAAGGCCGACCCCTTCCTTCGAGATATTGACCGCGACCGCGCGACCGGCGGCGCGGCTTCCAGACTTTTTGATCTTTATGTCGGCGATGAGGTACTTCCTGGCGTGGACACGTTTATTGTCTTTCACCGGCAGGCCTCCTTCTGCACAAAGATTGTTTTTTTGCGGGAGCCCGAAGAGTATATCAATAAAGCGTGAGGTTTTTCAATAGCGTACTTTCTTTTTCGAGAAAATGCAAGCGCGGGCATAGGCGAGTGAATAGAAATAGTCTCCCGGCGATTGGAAGGTCCCCCGCGGTCCGCCGCGCGGGACCCTTCAAAAAGAAGGCATGCAAGGCAAAAGCGTGGTGACGCGCGCGCCCGAAAATTAAAAAACTTTGAGGGCTTTCCTTTGGGCCTCCGTTCTTTCGCCTCAGCGGCGCCTGTGTATCTCGATAGAGGTCCCCGCGCCGAGCTTCATCGTCCCGTTAGCCGGGGCGTCCATCCGTTCGATCGCGAAAAGCGTCGCCGAAGCGGCCAGAATTATCCCGGCCCCTATAAGCAAGAGCTTCCTCATGAGTATCTCCTCGAGTATTTTATAATAATACAATATCCGGGGGAGGGGACGGATGGTATGACAAATCTCAGTGCGTGCGCACGGAGAGAGTCATAAGCCTCCGCGCGGGCTGGCATGCAAAGGAGCCGCAGGGTTAGCGCAACATTTGCCCACCGCAGGTGCGTGCGCACGGCAGGGCGCAAAAAAGTTTACGGCAGGGCGCTGAAATAGGGCGATTTATGTACCTTCATTTTGCCTCCGCCCGCATCCCCTTAAGCACGTCGTTTATCCATGAAAGGGCGGCTACGGCCCTCGGCCAGCCTATGGTGGTTGCGGCAAGCATCGCCGCGTGGTAGATCTCTTCGTCAGAGAAGCCTTCGGCCCTGCACCTCTTCGCGTGCGAGTGGACGGCGCCCTCGGACCCCGCCCCGACGGCTATGCCGAGCTTGACGATCTGCTGGGTCTTCCGGTCGAGCCCATCGACCTCGCCGAGCGCGGCCC
Source organism: bacterium (assembly GCA_027310325.1). Classification (GTDB taxonomy): domain Bacteria; phylum Desulfobacterota; class GWC2-55-46; order GWC2-55-46; family GWC2-55-46; genus JAKAIQ01. The sequence continues at coordinate 6,138 of DAIDBB010000418.1, forward strand.
CGAGATTCTTGTAGCTCTCCCAGACCTTCGGGTATTTCTTTATCACGTCCTGAAGAAACCCGGGAAGTTCTTTAAGTTCAGCGACGGTAGCCATCACGACCTCCTTTTAAAGTCTATTGTTTATGCCTCGAGAAGGCCTGCTCGAACGACTCCTTCAGCCGGTACGCCCTGGCCTTCAGGCCATCGAGCAGGTCATCCCATGCCTCGTCCCCGGCCCTTTCCACCTCGTCCAGTTCCTTTTCGAATTCGTCCTTCTTTTCCCTGAGGACCATGACCTCGGCCCTGGCGGCCCCCTTGGTCCTTGCCTCCAGTTGAGAAAGGTCCTCCTCAAGAGCCTTTATCTGCGCCCTGAGCCTTTCCATAAGCGCCTCCTTACGCGGGTCCTGTCCTTTCAACGGCCCCTCCATCCAACGTCCCGATATCGTCAAGGATACACCGAAAAGCCGTTGTTGGCAATCGACGGAAATGAAAAAGGCCGCGCTCTCGCGCGGCCTTAAACGGCGTATGAATATTGAGTTTTTTTGCGGGCTACGGAAC
>DAIDBB010000286.1 GCA_027310325.1 bacterium
AGATGGAGATTATCAAGAACGTGGGATATTGGAACTGGCCGACAGGCATGGCTTGAAGGTCGATAAGGTCATTAAAGAAACCGTATCGGGCATGACTTCTTATAAGGACAGGGATTTAGGGAAGATGGTTGAAGGATTCCAAGAGGGCGATACTCTCATTGTAAGCGAACTCAGCCGCATAGGAAAAAGTATGGAAGAAGTTATTTCTTTATTAAGTGAACTGACAAACAGAGGAGCTAAGATCTACGAAGTGAAAAATGAATATTCCTTTGATAATTCATCGCATAGCAAAATTCTTTTAACGGCATTGAACCTGACGGTAGAGGTCGAGAGAGATTTAAAATCGATAAGAACAAAAGAAGCTCTTCAAAGAATGAGAAAGGATGTGAAGCTCGGCAGACCGATAGGGAAACTAGGTAAGAGTAAACTCAATGGTAAAGAAGAACAAATCAGAAAGTTCCTTAAGGAAGATAGATTTTCTAGATCACGTATTGCCCGTGATATGGGAGTGGCTCGGCACATTATAGATTACTTTATCAAAACAAGAAACCTTGAGTAATTTAAGCTTGAGGATACAATAAAGTGGATTAAAGGAACTTTCCGAGAAAAAATTAGAGCATTATTACCCATTCCCCTCTTGTGAACTCGCGACAGCGAAAAATCCTAATCAAGTTAAGTTCTTTAACCTTTTTAAACCGGTTGATTTCAGATACATGAAGGGATAATATACGTTTCTTGGATAGGAAATAAGATAGGAAAGGATGTAAAGTTAAATATAAATGGTTCCCACCATACTCCCAGACCTGTCGCTCGACGAGGCTATCGAGACCACAAAGATACACAGCGTGGCCGGGGTGCTCCCGGCCGGCTCCCCGCTTATAACGGAGAGGCCTTTCAGGGCCCCGCATCATACGGTATCGGACGCGGGGCTCATAGGCGGCGGAAAGGTCCCCAGACCCGGAGAGGTGAGCCTAGCGCACAACGGGGTCTTATTCCTCGACGAGATGCCGGAGTTCAAGAAAAACGTGCTCGAGGTCCTGAGGCAGCCCCTTGAAGACGGCCGCGTAACGATATCGAGGGCGGCCATGTCGCTCACATACCCGGCGGACTTCATGCTCGTTGGCGCGATGAACCCCTGCCCGTGCGGCCACCTCGGGGACACGGGAAAGGAATGCGTATGCACGCCCATGCGGGTCATCCAGTACAGGTCGCGGCTTTCGGGCCCGCTCCTTGACCGGATAGACATACACTGCGACGTCCCCGCGATAAGGTTCAGGGAGCTTACCAAGGACGCGCATACCGAGACATCCGACGATATAAAAAAAAGGGTCGATTCCGCGAGGGCGGTCCAGGCCGAACGGTTCAAAGGGAAAAAGGTCCACTGGAACAGCCGCCTGCCTTCGAGGCTGATAAAGAAGATCTGCGGAATAGACGCCTCCTCGGCGCGGCTCCTTGAGTCTGCGGTAGATAAATTAGGGCTCTCCGCCAGGGCCTACACGAGGATACTCAAGGTCTCGAGGACCATAGCCGACCTTGAGGCCGAAGAAAACATCAGACCGCACCATATCTCCGAGGCCATACAGTACAGGACGTTGGACAGGCAACTCGCCTGACCGGGAAGCGACTTCAAAATGATGGATTCGGACGGGAAAAAACCGGCAAAGGGGCATAAAAAGGGGTCCGGGGCCGGAGACGCGCATCTGGCCATGCTCCGGGCGATAATGGACAATTCAACGGCCATTGTCTTCATAAAGGATAAATCCGGCAGATACGCATTCGTCAACAGGAGGTTTGAAGAGGTCTTCCAGGTCCCCGGGGGCGGCCTCATAGGCAAGACCGCTTATGACGTATTCCCGAAGGATATCGCCGACAACCTCATTGAAAACGACAAAAAGGTCGTCGAAAGCGAATCGCCGATCGAGGCAGAGGAGAGGATACTCCACCCCGACCGGCGGATGCGGACCTATCTTGCGATAAAGTTCCCCATCCCCGGCATGCCCGGCGCCGTAGGCTGCATTACGACCGATATAACGGAGCGTAAGCGGATGGAGGAAGAGCTATTCAAGGCCCGAAAGCTCGAGTCCCTGGGCGACCTGGCCGGAGGGATCGCGCACGATTTCAACAACCTCCTCCTCGGCATACTCGGAAATGTATCGCTGGCCAAGACCATGGTCAGGGACGGCAGGGTCTTTGAGATGCTCGACCAGGTTGAAAAGGCGGCAACCAGGGCAAAGAGCCTGACCAGGCAGATCCTCACGTTTTCCGGGGGAGGAGAGCCGATAAGGGAGGCCGCCGGCATAGGGGAGCTTTTGAGAAATTCGGCCGCCTTGGTGCTAAAGGGCTCAAACGCTAGGTGCGAGTTCAATCTTCCCGAGGACCTCCGGGCCGCGGACGTGGATGAGGGGCAGATAGGCGATGTGTTCAAC